>NVWB01000122.1 GCA_002733575.1 Blastopirellula sp.
TTGCCCCATGTTTCACTGCATCGGTGATGTCGAAAGTGAACGGTGTATTGCCACCTGTGTGGGTTCCAACAGAGTTGCCGTTGATGAAGACTTCGCAGCGGTAATCGACCGCTTCAAAGTTCAGTAATTGGCGAACTCCCTGCTTCACCTCTGCGTTAAACGTCCTTCGATACCAAAGGGCCTCTGTCGCATCCAGTAATCGCTGTACTCCGCCGAGTTTTGATTCTAGAGAGTAGGGCACAAGGATCTGGCCGCTCCACTTTGCTGGAACTTCGGTCTGTTTAACCGGCGTAACCGCGTAGTCCCAATGCCCGTTTAGATTCGCCCAGTTGTTTCGGCGTAATTGTGGTCGAGGGTATTCTGTCCAAGCATTTTCGGCTGTGACTTCTGCACCCCATTTTGTGATTAACTCAGACTGAAACGGCCTTGTGTTCGGTTTAGGCTTGGGCAGCTTCGGAACATTATCTGCATCGATCAAATGGACATCGATAAACTGACCGCCAGTGGTTTGGCTGCAATGCACGGCTAGTACATTTTTGCCGATCTTGATTGCCGCTTGCCGGTCTTCTGGGATGGGTAAAACTTGGTAATCACTGGAGAAACCTTTTAGAACTGCGACACTTTTACCATTAATGTAGACTTCGACATTCTCATCGTGATGTATTAGCAACGCAGGATTCTTTGGAATTTCCTTTAGTTCAAAAGACTTTCTCATCCATATGCTGTTGGTGGCCCAGTTTGTTCCCACACGAGCGCCTGGTGTGCTGCGTGTTCCAAAACCGCCTTGCCCTTCTTTCCAACCGGCTGCATCGAAGTCGGGTGTTCGCCAATCCTCCGCAGGACGACGAAGCGTATACAGCCAGGTATCAACGACCTGTTGACCTAAACAAGGTGAAATTAGCGAAGTAACAAATACTATCGTGAATAGCGAGTTGAGAATTTTCATGGTTTAGTTTCGTAGAAACTGAATTAAGGAAAGTAATTGTGTACTAGCCCAGCGACTTTCGGTGGTATATTTATACGATTCTCAATTTACACAAAGAAGTGACAATCACCCAAAAAGGCGAACTTAAAACATTCGAGCCTATGGGTTCATTATAATACATGTAATTTTAACTGCTATACACCGATGTTTTTAGGCATCATTGTCAAAAATCATGATTATTTTAAGCGATTATTTATTCATTGATTGAGTGTCTTGATAATCGCGGTCTGCTTGCAACCGAACTAGTGGAAGGATGTTCACGCCAAAGGTCGCTGGACTATTCCATGTCCACTACATGTCTGCTGTAGATCCTGGCAAGTGAATTGAAATCTAAATCCAACTACTGTATGATGTTGTCTCTGTTTTATTAATTGTACCCGATGGTCGTATTCTCTCTTCATTGATTTCAAAATTTATATCTAAACAATAGTTAGCAGAACCTCTATGCGAATTTTTACCCTATCGATTTTATCTCTCAGTATCTCACTGTTGATTACGACCATTGTTCAAGCCGACCCTGGACTTCTTGCAGTGTATGACGATGGCACTGCAACAGTTCACCGGATAGTGCCTACCCCAAATTTCA
Source organism: Blastopirellula sp. (assembly GCA_002733575.1). Taxonomy (GTDB): domain Bacteria; phylum Planctomycetota; class Planctomycetia; order Pirellulales; family Pirellulaceae. The sequence continues at coordinate 1,572 of NVWB01000122.1, forward strand.
CGCTGACTGAAAATGAATCTGTTCATTCACAAATCGCCCCAAAGTTTGATGCAGTCTACACTGGCCTGCTCAAAATCAGCCGTGGTGGTGAGTATCTCATTTCTGGCGATGCACAGATTGAGGTCGATGGCCAAGACGTTTCAGGCAAAACTTTACAACTATCGGCCGGTGATCACCCTCTAACGATTAGGTACAGTCGCAAATCAGAGACGGCGAAGCTGCAATTACGCTGGAAATCAAATTTCTTCAGAGAGGAACCGATTCCTCCAACGGCACTAGCTCATGTGAAAGTCAATGATGACCTTGGCAATAAGTGGTTGCAGATAGAACAAGGACGCGAGTTATTCGAAAATCAAAGCTGCGGGGCTTGTCACGGTGCCAGCGGTTGGGGGCTCTCTGTGCGAGAGGGGCCTGACTTATCTGACATCGGGTCTCGTGTTACCGAGGAGTGGTTGTCCGTCTGGCTCAAAAACCCCAAACACTATCGAAAGACCGCAGCCATGCCTACGCTGCTCTCAACTGATGAAGAGATTCGCGACACCGCGGCTTTTCTTTCAACACTGGTTAACTCACCTTCCAATCCTACACAATCAGTCGTAGATCCAAAACGAATTGAGACTGGAAAAGATCTATTCAATCGAATCGGTTGCGTGAAATGTCATAACGACTCGGGGCATTCACTAGCGAGTATTGGAAGCAAATACCAATCGGTGAATGCATTGGCAAGCTTTATTATCGATCCATTGCACATCGATCCAAGTGGCAGGATGCCCCAGATGTTTGATCCCAAGACACAAGCCAACGAAGCATCGAAGGTGGCCGAGTATTTGTTTCACACAAACAAAAGCGATGAGAATTGGTCAAAACTTTCAGGAGAGGGTGATGTAGTAAAGGGTCAGAAATTGGTAACCTCTCGCGGTTGCATCTCCTGTCACTCCGTAGAACAATCGGGCCAACTATTGACCAGTGATTTGGTGTCTCCACTATTCGTGTCTCAAACCAATGACCGATTATTGCGTCACTGGTCGTTTGAAGACAACGTCCAAGACAATGTAACGGGGAATAACGCACAAGTCACGGGAAATACAAACTACACAGCGGGCTCTGATAAACTACCAGATGGGAAGGCCTTCAATTTTGATAAGAACACCTACTTGGAACTTTCTCATTTCCCACGTCCCAATACAATGTCGATCACCGCTTGGATTAAAACTTCCCAAGGGGGCGAAGTCTTGAGTTGGGCAAAGGAGCAATCGGGAACACGCGAGTTTCGAGTTGGTCAAGATGGTCAAAACTCGTTAGCCTACGGAGAGTACAATATCGATGGCGGCTGGAAACTGGCCCAAGGTCGATCAGACTCCGTAATCGACAATCGTTGGCACCACATTGCCGTGGTCAGAGATGGCACCCAAGTCCAATTGTATCTTGATGGCAAGACAATCGGTCGACGTGCCACCGTACAAAAATCGGGCGGAAATTATACCGAACACCTTCTCATTGGTGCGCTCAGTTTTGGCGGCAACCCTGGCAGGCGATTTTCGGGTGCTATCGATGATTTAGCAATCTGGGGTGAAGCCCTCTCTTCCAAAGAGATCGCTTTACTAGCCGGAGGAGCTGCAACAAAGGAACTAGCGAAAGGTGAGGAAAGAAAGATTGTCCGTTTCGATTCGACCAAGGGATGCTTGTCCACCACAGTAGCTGCAAATCGAACGCCCAATTATCAATTGTCGCAAGCTGATCAAGAAAGCCTTCAGGCATTCATTAACTCAACAGTCACACAACCTATTGTGGCAGCCGCCCCGGTCGAAACTTTCCACCGGCGAGTGCGTCAATTTAGTTGTACTGCTTGCCATTCTCTTAACGATCAAAACACAGGATTGGGAATAGAACAGACAGAAGAGGGACTGATCCGTAAAATCGAGCGACCGCCTACATTGACAGGCGTTGGAGAAAAATTGCAAGTCAGTTGGATTCAGGATGTCTTGCTCAATAAGAAACGGACTCGCCACTGGATGAATATGCGAATGCCCCATTTCGGGTCTGAACTAGAGCAACTCCCAGGCTTATTTCCTGCCGCATCAGGAAGTTCCTTGGTTGATGAATCAGAAAAACCCAGCATCGATATCGCTAAAAAGGGTCAGCAAATAATTGGCGTCCAACGAGGCAAGGTTGCCTGTATTAATTGTCACAGCTACCGAGGAATCAATCGTCAAGCCGAAGGAGTGGTTCCCGCGCCAGACATGTCTGAGATTGGCCAAACACTGCGACGCGACTGGTTTGATCGCTGGCTTCATAATCCAAGTCGCATGTCGCCAGGCACATCCATGCCTCAATTCTTTCAGGAATTACCATTGGAAGAACGTGAAGAAAAGATTGATCAACTTTGGGCAGCCTTCGTTCATCAGGCCAACCTGCCGCTGCCCAACGGACTGATCGAAACACGAACAGAAGGAACTCGGATTGTGGTTGGCGATGACCCTGTATTGTTTCGGGCTTCGACTAAATTGCCAACAAATAAGCAGATTGATCGAGCGATTAATGTCGCTTTACCAGGCGGAACGAATTTTACGTTTGATGCAGCAACAGCAAAGCTAGAGTATGCCTGGAAAGGACCGTTTATTGATGCAGGTCCAGCCTGGAATGGGCGTGGTGGAAACCCGGTCAACGCTGGCAATGACACTCTGTACGTCGCTCCATCTTCATTCCCCTTGCGAATTGGAAGTGCGGCGTCTGAGCCAAAAGTTCGCTTTCTAGGCTATTATCTTGTAAAGAAATACCCAGTGTTTCGATACCTGGTTGATGGAGTAGAAGTACACGAGCGAATCGATGTGACTGAGAAGGACCTGATCAGGCATTTTACAATTAACGATCTTGCCAAGCCGGTGTTTTTTATTGCGGATGACAAAAGAGAGTACACCTCTAGATCAGGAATATTTAAGCAAGGTGTACTAGAAATCCCTCCAGGTAAGATGATCGAATTTGAGATTCACTTAAAGCATAAGTAAGTAGAGTACTTTCAGTCATTGTGCCCATCAGTCGATATCAACATTCTTAATTATTCCAATCAAACGATTAAATAATATTATGCAACTTTTCAATAGCATTCGATCCTTACTGATCATCACTGTCTTACTGATTCTGTCCCCTTTGAGTCTGATTCAAGCGCAATCGTATCGAGTCGAAACGATCAAAGTTCCTAAGGACATTCGCTTGGAAGTTGGTGGCATGGGCTTCTGGGAAGATGGCACGCTAGTGATGTGTACGCGACGTGGTGAAATTTGGAAATATAAAAATGGTCAATTTCATAGCTTCACCTTTGGGCTTCAAGAACCTTTGGGGCTTTTGCCAGGAAAAGTAGGCGAAGTTTGGGTCATTCAACGAGGCGAAATTTCTCATATTACTGATACTGATGGCGATGGCGAAGCAGATCGATTTGACACGATCAATCAAGATTGGGGATACACAGGAAACTACCATCAGTACGCTTTTGGATTAGAACGTGACAAAGAAGGTAATTTTTATGGAACGCTAGGACTTGGTTTTTATCGAGGTGGTGACCGTTTTAAAGGTACATGGCTCGGTACAGACGACGATGTAAAGTATCGTGGCTGGGTAATTAAAGTGACGCCCGAGGGTGAGTTAATCCCTTTTGCCCCTGGTCTCCGAGCACCCAACGGAATCACGATCAGCCCTGATGGAGAAATTTTCACCACTGACAATCAAGGCAGTTACATTGCTTGCGGTTGGTTGATGCATGTACGAGAAGGAGACTTCCTTGGGCATCCTAGTGGACTGATTGATGATCCAAGATACAAGGATCCGTGGAATCTTTCTCACGAAAAACTACTTAGCCTGCGAAAGCGTCCGGCGGCATTTTTACCACACGGTGTGATGGGAAACTCTACGTCAAAGCCTATTTGGGATACTACCGAAGGACGTTTTGGGCCCTTTGCTGGACAAACATTGATTGGTGATGTGCAAAACGGAAAACTAACTCGAGTCGCATTAGAAAAAATTGATGGAGAGTATCAAGGAGCCAGTATTCCTTTTATCTACAATCAACTAGGGGGTGGTGTAAACCGCTTGCTCTTTGACAAGGAAGGAACGTTATGGGTCGGGTTTACTGGTCGTGGCTGGGCGGCAGGTGAAGGTCTAAAAAAGATTACCTTTACTGGGAAAGTACCGCACGAAATTTTGTGTATGTCTTTGACCAAAACTGGGTTTCGCCTCACTTTTACAAAACCCGTTAATAAGACAGAGGCTGAAAAGATTGGCAACTACTCATTGAGTCACTTCGAGCTAGACTGGCATGCTGGCTATGGCACCAGCCCTAGTAACAAGCAAAATGTCATACCGACCCAGGCAACCGTTTCCGATGATGGGCTAGAGGTTACGTTAGAACTACCAGAACTTCTCAAAGAGAAAATTTACGAGTTACACATAAACGGTCTGAACGCCACAGATGGCAGTAAGCTTGAGCACCCTATGGCATATTACACACTAAACAGACTAAAAAACTAAGTCTAAGTTTGCATGTAATTTGAACTGCCATCCACGACTAGTTCACTCGCAATTGCCAAAGGTCATGAATGAGTCATTCATCGAATTCCTGGGCGATTGCGGCACGATTGCAACTAAACTAGTGAAGGTATGTTCACGCCGAAGGTCGACGGGCTAGTTCACCGTATACCAATCTCTATTTACGTCAATATTTGACACTTCTCGCTGAACTCCACCGAAGAGTGCTTGCTACGGATGCTAAAACCCTATAGATACCGTGTCGCCTTGTTATTCTGTTTAAAGCCGATCGTTGATTCCGGTGTGTCATAAATACTCCTCAAGCAAGCAAAAATAAATCACGCAAAGGCGCAAAGACGCCAAGAAAGTTTGAAGCAAAACTCCTTAGCGGCTTCGAGGCTTCGCGTGAGAATCTTTTTTTCAACAAGATAAGCATGACGAAATCTGAAACTCAACCCTCTGTTCTCTCTGTGCCTCTGTGTTAAAAACTTCTTCTTTCCTTCCTTTGCGAGTTGGCGTGAGACATAATTTGAAAAAATCTTGATCCGGTTTTTGATGACGACATCATGGTCGGGTAGAAAGTAAAAGCGGTGGAGTTCACCAAGAAGTGTCAAATTGTCTGCCAAAAACTGCGAAGTTCGTTTTCTAACTGCTAAAACAAACCTGATTGGTCTCTTTCTACTTGTTGTTTGCCATTGATCTGAAATCACGGCTGCCTAGTTGCTGGACGTTTGAGAGAAAAGAACTCTCGGAAGTCTAGCACGTAATCAGCGTGAAAACGAAAGATGATTTTAGGTTGTTTCATGGTTCAGCATCCTGTTGGTTGTTGAATGAATGGTCGTGATTGATTTGTCTCTTTCAGTCCAGCGGGAATGCAGATTCCGCTAGGCTGGATTGGGTGGTTTGAACTGCTTGAAGTTACCATATTAATAATTCAAAAACATGCCCACTCGAAAGCGCGAGGGCACGGCACGAATGGCCGGTGGTGATTGATACCGCATAAACAGATGGATGGCGGCATCGCGTTTATGCTTCAATTGAATAGTTTGGTTGTGGACGTTACAATCAATTACACAGTTTTTTGTTATAGACCATCCATCCTACTTTCCTCATTAGCAGGCAAGCTGTTCGACTTCGGTTTGAAATTCTCCCAAAAAACCTCAATCTCCAATAAAGAACAATACTATGAATCACTCTCGATCAGTCTTCTTAGTGGCCGGGCTTTTACTCAGCATTTGCAGCGTAAGCATCGCCGATCCACAAGCGAAAATTATTGAGATAAAGACGATCTCCCAACAGCCTGAATTATACAATGGATGGCCTACCATAGCTCGCAGAAAGAGCGGGGAGCTGCTAGTTACTTGGTCCGGCGGTCGAGTCGGTCATATCTGCCCATTTGGTCGCATCGAAGGGATGCGCTCGCTCGATGATGGCAAGACATGGACCTGGCCGAGGGTCTTGCTCGATACCGATATGGACGACCGCGATTCTGGCGTGATGGAAACAGCCAAAGGGACATTGATCGCTACCACGTTCACTTCCGATGCCTATTTTAGAAAAGGGTACTTCGGTTTGCCGGGAGACAAATACACTAACGATCCGAAATGGATTTCTGCTAACGCGCGGTTCACCAGCGAAGAACATCGCAAATCTCAATTAGGGGTATTCGCCATTCGTTCAACCGATGGCGGTCTGACATGGTCCAACCCAATCAAAACGATCGTGAATTCTCCCCATGGACCGATTCAACTTTCTGACGGCCGCTTACTCTATCTGGGAAAACAGCTCTGGACAGAAGACAACAAAATCGGCGCAGCCGAATCGACCGATGATGGCAAGACTTGGAAATGGTTGTCCGAAATCCCGACTCGCCCCGGCGATACCGCCACCAATGCCTATCATGAACTGCACGCAGTTGAAGCGACTGATGGAACGATCATTGCTCAGATACGAAATCACAACAAGAACGGCGCCGGCGAAACGCTTCAAACCGAGTCCACAGACGGAGGCAAAACCTGGAGCGTGCCGCATTCCATCGGCGTGTGGGGGTTGCCTTCTTTTCTGACGAAACTCAACGATGACCGCCTGCTAATGACGTATGGCTACCGCCGAAAACCGTATGGAAATCAGGCCCGGGTCAGCAACGACAACGGCCAGACCTGGTCCGCACCAATCACGATTTCAGATGATGGTGCATCCGGAGACTTGGGCTATCCGTCGACCGTGCAATTAGCAGATGGATCGCTAATCACAGTCTGGTATGAAAAAATGAAAGACTCATCCAACGCCGTATTGCGTCAGGCACATTGGACATTGGATTGAAGTAACGAATGCTTGGTGATCAATTTCATGGAATTGGATAACGTTTTTTTATAGTCCATCCATCCTAATAAACATAACGAGAAGATTAATATCAGCAAGATCAGAGAAAGACATAGGTTTTCAAATGCCCAACTCAAAGACAGTTTATAGCAGTTTTATTTTGCTACTCTCAATCTTTTTCAATCCAATGATTTGCGACCAAGTGAAAGCGGAATCGCAAAACATGATTCATTTCCAAACGATGAAAGAGGTTGAAGAAGCTTTAGGCCTGCATCTACAAGAAACGGCCCTTTTACGGCAATCGAATCAGGACGATTATCTTAATATTCTCGCACTATTCAAAGATTGCGATGCTATTGATTGGGTCAAGAATGCTGGACCGCTATTATGGAATACAGCGATGATGGATGGTGAGTATCCATTGACTGGACTCGTCTCGTATGAATTCCTCAAGCAACGTCATCCCAACCAAAAAGGATTGTATGGGTTAAAATTATTGTCCCACGCTAAACGCCCAGGTTTTCTACTAAACGCAATAGTTTTTACCGACATGGAGGAGAGTAAGAGCTGGGATATTCAACCAGCGGATCTCAACAAAGTATTATTATCAATAACTGACCAAGAAGTTGGATTAGCAATTTCAATAAGCTTGGTTCCTCAATCGCTTTTGGTGAATTGGTTTGCCGAGAAACATTACCTTGATGCATCTCCTATTGTTATAGCAACAGCCTTACAAGGACTTTTAAAAGATTCTTCAATCGACTGGAGCCTTCTAGAAGATGCTGGAATCTCTCGTATCGAAATGCATAAAGTTCTTGAGACTCTTGCTCTTGTGCCTGGTACTCCCCAAGTCGTAGCGGCATGCTACTTAGATACGAATCACAAACATTTTAACTCCCTACTACAATCTGTTATTTCAGATTCCACATTGCACAAAGGGTATCAATACACGGTAATCCGCCTGCGAATTGACTACATCAACTCGCATCCCGAAATTCTCAGTAAAGTGGATGACAACACAAAGAGGCTTGTAAAGAAAGCCAATAAATCCCTCTTAGAGCAACCTGAAAAGAATTAGTGAAGTCGGCTAGATCAAATCTTTATTTTCATCCACCTTCAAACCATTATCTATCGGAATTGATTATCACTTCACCCGCATGTTAAAATCAATCATCATGTTTGATAGAGAATCGTTCCAAGGTGGATGAATAAAGATTCATCCACCCTACAAGACTAGAATAATCCATCCACTGCTAGTTCAAAATAGAGATCGAATATCTTTTTAATATGCTGTTCCAGACTCGACGCGTGCTTCTCTAACTTTGAAGTCCCGTGATCCCAAAAGTAAACTACGACCTTTTTGTTCTTTAGGTTGATCGCGTAGTAATCGCCACCCCCTGAATCACCGATCACCAAAAAGTGATTCTTCCAGGGATGCAAATCACCATAAGCATCTTCGGTATTGAACTTGCTGGATCGTACAAATTTGTTTTCCCGTAATATACGATTGGCCTTGTTGAACAGTTCTCCAGTTGCGGCACACATTCCGTCGCATTTCATAGATGACAATGCTTCCGGGTATTCCAAGAGAAGGTTGATGTACTCCTCAGGCAACGGAAGACCCACTAGTTTTTCGATTGTGTCGATGTCAGATTCGTTCATTTGGAGACTCCAAAAAGCAGTGAGAGTGAAGAGGATCGTATCTAGCCAGGGTGCTTTGATAGCAATTGGTAGTGTAACATGCTTTCTGTAATTCCAATCCAGTTGGCAGATTTTTTTTGCGAACTCGCCAGTGAAGTAGGATGGATGAAATTATTATTTTCATCCACCTTCAAACCGTTTTCTATCGGAATTGATCATCACATCACCGGTATGCTACAATCGATTATTCTGTGTGATGGAGGATCTATCCAAGGTGGATGAATAAAGTTCAGCCACCCTCCGGCGATATAAACCAATAAACAAGAGCAGGCTCAATTGAATATGACACTTCAAGATATACTTGATCAGATCGCAAATGGAAAACTTCTGCCGGCAGAAATGTTTCTCGAATTAGACTTGGATAGCATTCTTGATCAACGTGACGAGAAAGTTTTTGAACAACCCTGGTTGGAGTGTTCTGAACGCATTGAGGCTGCCTGGAATTTAAAAGCTCCTGATGGTGCAACGCAGGAACTGATGGATCAAGTTCGCAAAGAATCATTTCTGGCTGTCAGCCGGGCGACCAGTCAACATGAAATAGCATCGTATGTATCTGATGATTTCGGGTTGATTAGCAAGTCAATTCTTCTTGGAATAAACGATACCTATGCAAACGGTTTGTTCGAGGTTTATTGCCAGGGTAAGCTGCCTAGATAAGCCGTCGTATTCATCCCATTACAACACCAACAAAAAAAACGAGCCACGCAGATGCGTG
>NVWB01000011.1 GCA_002733575.1 Blastopirellula sp.
TGTTGCAGATTGGAACAAACTGCTTAGATGAAGCGGAACCCGCCCGCAAGTATGTGCGCCGTCAGCCTGAGCAAACATTTCTCTATCAGATTGTGGAAAGCATTACCCTGAGTTTCTGGCCCAGCTTGCCACAGAAGATCGATTCCTTCCTGAATACGTACAGCAGGAGTTCACCGCCTACCTGAAGTGTGGCAGGCTGGAACACGGCTTTCTCAGAGTGCGCTGTGAAAGTTGTCACCATGAGAAACTGGTTGCCTTTAGCTGTAAACGAAGAGGGTTTTGTCCCAGTTGCAGGGCTCGACGTATGGTGGATAGTGCAGCGTTGTTGGTCGATGAAGTGCTGCCCAAGAAGCCGATTCGCCAATGGGTGTTAACGGTTCCATTTCCACTGCGCTTCCTGTTTGCCACCTACCCTGAACTGATGAGCAAAGCACTGGGAATCGCCACTCGAACACTTTCCACTCATCTTGCTCATCAGGCTGGGTTTAAGAAGAAAGAGGCCCACACCGGGGCAGTGACCCTGATTCAGCGCTTTGGCTCAGCCCTTAACTTGAACATTCACTTCCATATGCTGTTCCTGGACGGTGTGTATGTAGATGATGGAGCAGGGCACTTCGCCTTTCATACCAACAAAGCCCCTACAATAGAACAACTTACTGAGCTGCTATACACCATTAGCCAGCGCATCGCCAGTTTTCTGGAAAGGCGAGGCCTGCTGGAGCGGGATGAAGACAACAGTTACCTCACGCTGGATGGCCTGGATGAAGACCCAATGCAGGAGCTTCACTCTCATTCAGTCACCTACCGCATTGCCGTGGGTTCCCAGCGTGGCCGCAAGGTATTTACCCTGCAAACCATCCCGGCCAAACTTGATTTGCCGTCGGGATCAGAGCGTGTGGCGAAACTGGCCGGGTTCAGTCTGCATGCTGGCGTAGCCGCGAAAGCGCATCAGCGCGAGAAAATAGAGAGGCTGTGTCGCTACATTGCCAGGCCTGCTGTTTCGGAAAAGCGTCTGTCACTTACCTCAGCAGGCAACGTGCGCTACGAACTAAAAACCCCCTACCGTAATGGCACTACGCATGTCATTTTTGAGCCAACAGACTTTATTGCCAGACTAGCGGCTCTTGTGCCAAAGCCCAGAGTTAATTTAACAAGGTTCCACGGGGTATTCGCCCCTAACAGTAAACACCGCATTCATGTCACGCCTGCAAAGCGGGGCAGGGGGCGCAAGGCTCTAGTGCAACAGCCCTGAGATGAGAAGACTCCAATAGAGCGCCATGCGGCCATGACCTGGATGCGGCGACTAAAACGGGTATTCAAAATTGACATCGAAACCTGTGTGAAATGCAAAGGCCCGGTCAAGATCATTGCCTGTGTGGAAGATCCAGCGGTGATTGAGAAGATTCTGAAGCATCTTAAAGCGAAGGCTTTTACCCGCAATAGCGCTCAACCACCACCGGGGCGAGCACCACCTCAGATTGGGTTGTTCGATTTCAGCTAACACACGCTACAGGAACTTGCTGCCTGGGAAGGCGGCGGGACAGGTATCGGACTGAAATTCAATTCCGTTCAAAAATGGCGATGCACAGAGCCAATGAGTCGTTAGCTTGGTCAGTTTGGAGGGATTTCTGAGCTAACGGGACGATCTTTCAAGATGGTAGTCGGTGTGGACTTGATTGGAGATAGTCTTTATTCTACTTATACTCTGAGTATTATTATCCCCAACAGCGAAATTGAAAGACAATGAACTCAGCGAGCTGCCTAAATTAATGTTTAGTTCTAGTTTTGTATTTTTATCATTAACTTCTGACGTACAGGAGTTCAAAAAGTATCTAGAACCTGTATGTATTCAATGGAGAAATATTCGGTGTTCTTCGTCAATCGAAACCCGAATTGTTGTAATCTATGTTTTCTTCCTATGCGCTAGTCTATAGAATTCCTTCAAGTATTTCCTACAGAGTTAGTAATAATAAAGCGCAACCCTACCATGTTTTAAATGGCATGAATGCTGTAATTTCTTGTAGGTAAGAAACCAATAAGTTTTCAAATTATGAGAAACGTGTTACTAATTGAGTGTAAATATGAATCGCCCTGAGCTCACTAGAAACTCCTTAAAACTATACTGTACTTAAAGAAGGGATTTGAGATAACAGCTGTTATGAAAGTAACTGCTCGACAGCCGATGTTACGAAGCGTTTAGACATTACTACAAAGAGCGATTACAACTGGCGAGATCGCTATGGTCAGAATGCCGCTCAATTCCAGGCAAAGTAGTCAACTAATAATGAGCTTAGAAAGCTAAAGCCTAATTAAAAGGGGGGTTACAGAGGAACAAGATACCCCAAAGGAGGTCGCCCTGTTCTTTTAAAGCGAGTCAATTGACAATACACGTTCGCGGAATTTCGTGTTGGCCGCTTTTCAGTGTCTGCAATGTGCCGTGTTTTAGATATTCATCCAGTGGCTTTTATGCGCGGCTTCAAGATCCTGTTTCTATAAGGGCAAAGGTTGATGAGTGCCTATGAGGGTTGGCTGTTTATTTGTGTGGTCATCGATTGGATTTCACAGCACGCTGTTGGCTGGTCAATGAGCGATAGAGTAAATACTATTTGGTACTTAGTGTAATTGCAGTGGCTAGCCAGAGACGCAAACGAAAGCACAAGGTATTGGTGCATTCAGAACAAGATTGCCAATATATCAGTTATGACTGGCGCAGCATGTTGAATGAAAATAATCTGGAGGCCAGCATGAGTCGCCGTGGCAATTGTCATGACTATGCTTGGACAAAAAGTTTCATTGGATTGTTAAAGAGACAGCGAATTCGATGTAAAAAATATCGTACACGTGAAGAAGAAAAATGTGATGTATTTAATTTCATCGAGCTTTTTTATAAATCAGCTAGGCGACATGGGGATAACAATGACTTGTTTCCAAGGGGTTGTGAAGGTAACTAATTTTGAAAGAGTTGAGTCTCTAGAAAGCCTTGAAAAATCCAATGCGTCTCGTCAATATCACGGCTTGAAAATTCAGTAAAAATATTTCAAATACTAAATTGGACAATAGCAGAAAGACTACCGATTGTTTTTAATGAGGTGTTTTTCAAATACGGTTTCTACTAATTGGAGTTGAATTTACAATATGAACTCATTTCTTGGCACACCTATTTTTCAAAGTGAATCCAGTGTAAGCAGTCATGATCATATAGTTAGTTATGGTTGGAGCGGGCTTGACTATAATCAGGTTAAATCCAGCATAGAATCGGATAAGCTAGTATTGATTCGATCTATTCAGCACGAGCAAGCAAGTCAACTGTTCAGTGAGTTAGTAAATCATTACGGTTTGAAAGAGTCATATGATTTACAGATGCAATTAGTCGTTCACATGATGGAAGGAAGGTCATCTATAAACGATATTGCTGTGACAGTAAACGAACGTGAGCCCTTTCAAATAATACAACCTCATTCTGAGGGAGACAGTTCTTCGCAATTAGATCTATTTTCGCTTTATTGTTCGCAAAATGCCTTACATGGTGGCGAGAATGTTCTTAGTCTGATAAATCAATCAGCCGACCACTCTAATCTACGAGCCAAGGAAAAAGTTATTGTTGGTGAAGATCTAACAGATTTCGAAGTGAATGAACTTAGAAGCCATCACCTCGACACAAAACGTGCTGATAAGAGTATTCTTGAAAAAGACCGGATGTTGATGGAAACCAGCCGGGGAAGCATAGTAGTAAGAACCGTTCCTCTAGAGCCCGCAAGATCTGCGATCAATGGTGAAGAACTAGTTACATACTGGGACAATGTTACGGTTCACGACATTGCATTTCACAGATATCAGTTTGAATTATTAAATCATTTGGCAATTCTCAATAATGGAGGGGAGAATAATTACGAATCTTACATGCATCTTGAAAACGATTCGGACTGGGTTCCAGCGGATACTAATAGCGGCACACTAGAGCAGACTTCTGCACTATTTGTATGTCATATTGTCCATAAAATGCAACCAGGCGATTTTCTGCTTTTTAATAACCGTAGTTGGACGCATTCAGTGAATAACTGGCCTCCGTGTGAGACTAGAAAACTTAGTGCCATGTACGCTTGATATGATTCATCTTGCCGTCGGGAGTTGGTTTTCTTCCTGCTCATATAACTCTCGATTCTTGCAAGTACAAGTTCTACTACGCGTTGTGACGGTTCCACACTAAAAAGTACCACAGCGAGTGATCAGCTTCGACTCAAAATACAAAGTGAAGCCTAGGTACTGGATTCTGTTGCCGACTAGTTTGAGGGAGCGGAGAAGATACACATTCTGAGTACTGTAGATGCTTTTCCCGAACATAGTCACGTGACCGTTCCCAAGGCCAGGAAAGCCCACGGACAACGCCTATATTGTAGTTTCAGGGATGAGCACTTGAACTTACATTGATTTAGTTCTTTGGCTGATGCTTGCGTAAAAGTCGAACCGTGGAGAATGGGATGTAATGAGAGTCGACCCCCCACTTAGATCTCAGCAACCTTTCTCCAGCTGAATACATGGCAAGCATGGCTGCATAATCTGCCAAATTTTCGAAGGGGCTGGTACTGAATTTTGGCCGCCTCAATGAAATGAATTTCTCATCCTGAGAATGAGAGGGTAGGTCATTTGTCGAGATTATTGATGAAACGGCATAGGCAGCTAGCTTCTTGGGCGCCTGAAAGCCGGAGAAGTATTAAGGCTAAATCAGCCTCTTCGCCCATGATAATCGTGGTATACTCGGTGGCTAGTCGGATTAGCCCTCCCAAAAAGTGTAGCCATGCATGATCAACTAGACAATGACCTTTCTCTAACTAAGTACTATTGGTATTACCAGTCTGTGTGCTGGGTTAGTTTATTGGTAGTCTATGTAATATTTGTTTTACCTAATAATCGCTTGCAGACAGAGGGGATTGAGTCTGTGGATCGGTTATTGATTGTTGGGGTTTACATCGTACTATTAGGGTTTTTCGGGAGTCACCTTCTCCGAGTTTGGTATAAAAGCCAAAACTGGATTGAACTAGGTATATCTGAGTTCTGGAAGCGTGCCCTTTCTGCGTCTTATGTAGTTGCTCTTTGCGCGGCCATACTCGAGATACCTATTTTGGAAGTGGTGGATTTTTTCTTGCCTCCACCTGAATTACTTGCTGATGCATTTCAGGATTTAGGGGTAATCGCATCTTCCGTATCTTTTAGAATATTCAGGAGCAGCCTATTTATGTGGGTAATATACATAAGTTGGGGTGGCGTTTATTGGGGGCTGAAAACCTGGAATATTAATAGAGTAATGAAACTCAGGAATAGCGCGTTACAAGTGGAGCAAAAAATTGCGGAACTTAGGCAGTTAAATCAACAACTAAATCCACATTTTCTGTTTAATTCTCTTAACAATATTCGAGCTTTGATACATTCCGACAAGGACCGAGCAGCTGAGTTGATATCGTCACTATCCTCCATTCTGCGAAACACCTTAAGTCAAAAAAAGGATTTAATTTCCTTAAGAGAAGAAATTGGGATTGTGAATGACTTTCTCGAGCTCGAAAAGGCAAGGCTTGAGGATCGGCTCGAAATAGTTAGTAACTGGAGCGAAGATTCACTCGATTTTAAAATACCGCCAATGTTCTTGCAGACGCTTACTGAGAACGCCATTAAACATGGGATTAGCAGTAAAGTAGAGGGGGGGATATTGCAGTTAGAAAGCAGGCTAGTTGAAAACGGGATGGTAGTTGAAATATGCAATGATGGAGAATTAGGCAAGGAAATCAAGGGGATGGGAATAGGGCTCGAGAATTGTAGAGAACGGCTTAGACTGCTCTACGACGGCAAAGCAGAGTTAAATATCTATCAAAAAGAAAATTTGGTTCATACAGATTTGTTTATCCCAAATAAATTCGGGAGGAACTAAAGTTGTCCTCTGTAGGACCAATTAGAATCGGAATTGTGGATGATGAGCCGCTTGCTCGGGATGAAATGAGACGGCTGTTACGTATGTTCGATGATGTTAATATTGAATTTGAGGCTGAAAATGCTGAAGCGGCAATAAGGAATGTTCGTGCTTTCAAACCAGACCTGCTTTTTCTTGATATAGGGCTTCCTGATGTTACTGGACTGCACATAGCAAGCATACTGGCGAAAGATGACTGTATGATCGTTTTTTGTACAGCAGATCCAGCCCATGCGTTGGAAGCATTTGACCTAAATGCAATAGATTATCTGCACAAGCCTATTGAATTACATCGCCTATCGCAGGCACTTGAGAAATACCGTTCTGTGACCAAAGTATCAGATAGCTCCAATGGATCTAAACATCTTAATATGGAGAAGCCTATCTTGATAAATGACGGTGAAAAGACGCAAATATTTACTCCTAATCAGATTGAATCGATAGTTTCAATTGGGAATTATGTAAAACTAAAAGGAATTAATCTGAATATTGTGGCGCAACATACAATGAGCTATATCGAGGGCCGATTAAGCAGTGATGTTTTCTTTCGCGCTAACAGAAGTACCATTATAAATTTAAGTAAAGTTGCGAAAGTTGAGTTTTCAGTAAGTGGAAACTACATGCTTATAATGGACAGTGGGGAGGTGATCACCGTCTCAAGGCGTCAAAGTGCTCAAATGAAGAACGTCCTAAAGCTGTAGCTTTGGCTCTAAACAACTTAAACTGAACTGTGTAATGGCCTATCTTTAACGCCAGAAATTGATAAGGTTTAGCTTAGCTCCATAGCCCACCCTGATTTTATGAGGAAGACCACATTACTCTTTGATCTGATCTAGCGCTCGATCTAAAAGCTGTGCAGGCAGTGATTGTTCTACTCCTATAGCCAATCACCAATCACCAATCACCAATCACCTCTCTGGTTCCTTCGTTGATGACATTGAGTGTTCTGTAGCGTTTCCCGGAATAGAATGTGTTATTAATAACATCTAACATAATGCCCTTTGCTTCTTCGGATAACCAATCTACGATACTCGCTGCGGAAGAATGCGTTTAACTCGGCGCTCAGATTAAGATCCATTTGATAATACGTTCGTAGTCTTTTCACATCAACGGCTCCCATATCGCTTTACCTACTCTTCTAGCAATATTCTGTTCCTGAGTTGGTGCCATACCCATTCGATTTTTAGGCCTGCATCAACTTCATGCAGCATGCCAACAATCTGCGTCTTAGAAAATCTTGACTTACCGTTGCTGTTTCTCAATAGAAAATTACCTGAGAAAGCTTCAATTAGAGCTTTCTCAGTTCATGGCGTGTGGGCACTTCACCGCGCCAATTTATGCATTAGGCGCACCTAAAAAAGATTTAAGGACTGCTAGCTGTAGTTTGCCCACGCGCAGTGAGTTGACACATCTTCGGCTTCAGGTGCTGTCCTATCTAACCTCTAACCGAGCGACAGGTCGGATCAACTTTGGTAAATGCTACTGATGTGACTAGATTGAGTTGCGCTTACCAAACTTCGAATGCCATTTATCATCGAATATTGCCACTAGTCACTTAGTCACTCCTAATATTCTGACCTATATATACTCCTTGCTGAAGATTAGAAAACACTAATCTGAACATTCAACACTTGCTAGTTTGTTGAACCTTTAACCAAAACTGAACCAACGGAGAACGATATGAAAAACCTTCAACCTATTTCTAACTTAGACATCATGAGCCTTCCAGAATTGAAAATGAATACGGCGTTAACTCGTAGTTATGAGCTGAATTTTGTTGGGGGAATACAATGTGTACTCGATGCTCCCGTACCGATGGACCTCTAGAAAATTCGACCTCGATATCAATATATTTGTAGCAATCTAGTGGAGTAATGAAGAATGTACAACAGCAACAGCTTCTTACAACAGTGTAGCAAGGAATTTGAAGATGAGGTGTTCACCTGTAGTGAAAACTTTCAAGAAAATTTCGACTTTGAGAGGGACTTCCGAATCTTAAGGGACATGCTTGACTGTGATTCGATTACTGCAAATGAAATTATTGGTATTGCTGGCGACTTGCTTGCATGCATAGAGAAAGGCAGGCAGTTCCTAATTCCCTGGCTGGAATCAGCCGGGGAAGATGCCAGCTATTTGCCCCCTGTTAGGGGGTATCAAAAAAAGGCAATCTCTAGTTTGAGCCTTTTTAATCACGAGAAGTTACAAATATCATTAAACTGCTTTGATGCAAATTTGCTGAGAAAAAATGATAAGGAAAGTAGCAGTATAGATACGGTCGTGTTAAATGGACAAACTACAATATCTAGATTTATTAAAACTGGAAACTGTAATTTGGAAATTTGGAAATGTTCAAAATTAAATGAACAAGAATGTAAAAAATTAGAAAGTAAATATATTCAAGATGGGTACGTGCTCATCCAAGATGGAAATGTAGAAACATTTTCTATAGACAAAGCTGAGAGTTCGATAGTCATATTACAAGCGCAAGTCATGCCTAATCAATCTTCGTTGATTCGCGAGTATGAAAAATCTAGTGGCAGCTTAGTATCGCAAAGCAATGGGTCTCTAAAGTCATCCCGGATTCAAATGTATTCAACGCTGTTGCGTCTTTTTGGCCGACTGGATTCGTTCAAAATACTGGAGCGGTACGTATCACATGAAGACGCTCAAGTACGGTGGCATGTAATGCGCGAGCTAATAGCGTTAGATACATCTGCATCATTACCGTCCTTGAACAAAATGGCTTCCTTAGACTCTGATGAAGCAGTTCGGAATGCTGCAGAAGAAACTCGTCAATTGATCGAGTTCAGGTTCGCAAATAAGGAGCTAGATTATGTCTATTAAAATTAAATTAGAAGAAAATCGATCGGTCACGCTTGAGGAGTTAGTGGATCAGCTGGAATCTATCCAATTTGATCCCACGGATCAGAAGTCCCTCATAACTGCAGCACCATTGTTGAAGTCCTTGGCGAATAATCCGTCCTTTCTAGGCGACTATGTAATAGAGCAGCTGGAGCAGGATTTTTCTAATGTTAGTTTGGATAATAACTATGTGCCTCAAGTAATACTTCTAAAACTGGATCAGAGAAAGGGCTATATCATTCGTGCCAATTTTTGGCCCGCCGTAGACGACTCAGTCTACAAAAGTAGTGGCGCAAGTGCCTTTTCATACGGATTGGCTCATGATCATAACTTCAACTTCTTGACGGTAGGGTATTTCGGCCCTGGGTACATGACAGACATATATGAGTATGACTATGATTCGGTATCAGGATACTCTGGTGAAAAAGTTGATATGGTCTACTGCGGCCAAGAATACCTGAGTACAGGCGACGTAATGCTGTATCGGGCGCATCGCGATATTCATATCCAGCATCCTCCTTCCAGTATGTCCATATCACTTAACCTGATGGAGTCAAGTCGAAAAGCTTCATTAACGAATCAATATGAGTTTGACATTAGTTCTTCCACGATTAAGACAATTCTCAACGAAAATCGACTGCAGGCATTGATATCTTCTGCCGCCTTATTAGAACCAGAAGGATGTAGGCAGATTCTAAAAGACATAGCCGACAAACATCCTAATGACAGAGTTAAATTTGAAGCGATTAAAGTAAGAGCATGTAGTAGTCAAGATTATGCTAGCTCTTTAGAGATTCTAGAGAAAGGGGCTTGTTCTGAAAGCAGAATGGTTCGGGAGTCTTGCAGACAATACAGAACTCATCTAGAGCAAAACCCACTTAGAATTGGAAGTAAATCTAATGAACTTCTCATATGAAAATGTAAGTCCAGTATCGGATGGCTCTGGTTACGAAGAGTCAATTCGAAAACTAGAATCGATCATCAGCACTGAGAGTCAAAACAGTTTCTTGTCAAAGATTACCGAAGCATTGAGCTTTGACAACTACTCTATATGTATCTGTAGCCCCGTTTCTCTTGTTTACCCCAATCTAATTGTGGATACAAATCATTCTCAAGAATGGGACATTAAGTATAAAAAAGAGAAATTTTACCTCGTAGACCCAACTCTTCACTACTCAATTTCGAAAGCTTTGCCCGTCAGATGGGACGACTTAGAGAATATGCATGAATATCAAGAAAAGCATTATAAAGACTATTTAACACTTGCCAAATGTAGCGGGCAAGTAAGTGGGATAACATTTCCATTTATCTCTGATTCGAAAGATTACATTCATCTAAATTTGTCTTCCAACGGAAGCTATAAAGAGATGGAAGAAGCTATTAAGAAGGCACTAGTTCTCGTTCCATGGTTAAGTGCTTCTATCTTCGAGAAAGCGAGGCAGTTAAAAGTTAATCATGCAAAAACTGAGCGCGATATTAAATTAACTAAAAGAGAGAAGGAATGTCTATTCTGGGCTTGCGAAGGAAAGACTGCCTGGGAAATATCGAAGATTGTAAAAATATCTGAAAGTACTACCAACTTTCATTTGAAAAATAGTGTTCAAAAATTGAATGCCAAAAGTCGCCAACATGCAGTAGCTAAAGCTCTAATGTTTGGAATAGTGAAGCCAGATTTAACTACACAGTAAATTGTACAAGGAATCCCTCGTGCTAAAAGTCAAGAATTTGGTAAAGTCGTATAGTAATCAAAGAGTGCTAAGTAACATCACCTTCGATGTCTGTGCGGGAGAAAGGGTTGCCATTCTAGGTGCCAAAGGGTCTGGAAAAAGAACACTTATACGGTCAATTTGTCGGTTAACGAAATGTGATTCAGGAAGTATATTTTTTGAGAACGGAAATCTTCATAACAAAACTATTCAAGACACAAGCGTAGGTATAGTGCTGCAAGGAGACGGAAACTTGAACTCGCGGATGAGCACTTATGAAAACGCAATGTATTTAGGCTCTCTGAGAGGACTAGATAGAGTTAAATGTTCGAAGTCTATTAACAAATTAGCGCATAGGCTGGGGTTAGAGAATTGTCAGAATTATGAAGTGTCTAGCTTGTCGCTAGAATATAGGCAAAGAGCGGCTATCGTTTGTGCATTTGTACACGATCCAACCATCGTGATTATAGACATGCCTGAATTGTCGTTGTGTGATCTCGCGCTTCCATATTTGAGTCAGAATATTGATCTTTCCATGAAGCCTAGCGTACAAATCTTAATAGTAACTACCAATGATATGGATTACTTATCACTTCTCTGCGATAGGGTGATTCTACTCAACAAAGGCGAATTACTGTTTGATGGATCCTTCGCGGATTTTGAGCGAGATCTACATAAATACGAATTACGCCTTTCGATGTCTGCGGCCTTGCTAGCCCGCATTGAGGTACAGCTAATGAGTTCTTGGAAAGCAGACAACATATTCTGGAGAGTAGATCGTGACATTCTCGTGCTGAATTATAGTGAACCACATCAGGTGTTATCTACATTGGACTGTATTTACCAGCAATCTGAACTACCAGTTGATTTGACAATTGAAAGTATTCCGCTTGAAAAAACCTACCAACAGTTCCTATAGTGAGTGAAAGTGATAATGAATTACTTGTTAGTACTAGTAAATGAAAAAGTAAATATGATGTTGGGCTTAAAGAAATATTGGTACCAAACTGTTTGGTTTATGGTCTCGAGAACATTGCTTATATCAGCGGTCTATATTGGAGTCAGTCGATCAGTTTCTTCAGATGTACTACATCTTGTTTTGGATGAGATCCTCGTTGGGTACGTTTTCTGGATATATGCTTCGCTAGTATATGTCTCCGCCCTCAACACAATTCAGGTCGCTGGCTCGAATGGTTTTGTTCAACAGATGTTTGTGTCATCGGTGCCATTTGGGTTGATAATAACGATTAGAGCAATGGCGTATTTATTGTACACGATCGGTCTTACAATTCTTTTGGCTGTAATAGCTATGCTAATGATCGAGCATTGGCTGAGAACTGACTATTCGGTATTACTCGTTGTCTTATTGTTATCAACGCCCTCAGTATTGGGAGTAGGGTTCATTATTTGCGGGTTGCGTTTGCAGGTTTCAAGCAAGTATGTTTCCTCGATAAATCTGGTGATGGGAATAGGTTTGTTTTTGGTGTGTGTTTCAAATGTTGATGCTATTGCGCCAGAAGCTCTTAACGTCCTGCCATTCTTTCCAGCGATTCATCTCGCAAGGGAGCTAGTGTCGCGACAGGAATGTTTTCAAATTGCGCAATTGACTCCTACTATAATCAACTCTTTTTGCTATTTTGTTGTTGGAGTATTTATCTACAGGTATCTCGAAAAAATGGCGAAGGAAAAAGATGTTATTGGAAAGTATTGATTGTACGAATTTCTTAGTCGAAGTCTTCAGATAAACTAGAATGACGAGATATGCTAGCAACACCTGAATGAATAGGGTGCGAGTACTGTCGGCCTATATCACAGACCTTACACGGAGTTTAGTCTCTACGGATGGTTGCTCTTAGATTTGACAGTGTATAAAGCCTATAAAAAATGCCAAACTCCAAGACTTGATAACTCCTCATTGGTTTGCCGCCTGCTCGAGGTAGGCTAGAATTCAAGTAGCCCGCCAACTCTTACCTTCAATTCAATCTTTCTCTCAAAAGTGAACACCTGCAAAAACTGATAGTACGCATCGTCAATGGATTGTGTAAAACTCGCTTCAAACTTGGATCGCTTAGTTGATATTCAATGTTCAAGAAATTGATATGGTGAGAGCGCCAGTGCGTTTTCTGAGCTACCAAAAACATTTTATTGATGTTTGGCAATATGTAAAAAAGCAAAAGCATGCATTGGGTGTAATTGGTGAATAATATTTTAAAAAACACAATCTGATTTAACGAAAAATCTGAGAGGAGATTGCTATGAATGCATTTGAGAAGATAAGCGAACATGATTTTATATTTAACGAGCTCCATTTCCAGGCTACCAACTCTGCTTTGAGTATCTATCTTTCTGGTGATCTTGAAGAAAGTCATGAGCTGGAAATCAATTTTGACCCTTCGCCATTGTGCTATCGGTACACCATCGAGGAAATTGCCATTGATAAAGATGAGGTAGAGGAATCTTCTCAGGTCTTAGAGATTGTAGATGATTCTGAATGGCTATATTCGTTCCAAGAAAACAACTCTGTCGGATCTGGCGGTTGCAAACACTATAAAGTCCGAATTGGCAATCAAATGATGGATGTAATTTCTGAAAATGAACCTGATACTAAGCTAGTTTCTGAAGATTTAGATGAAGTCATGTTTGCCCTTTCTGGCACCTACTGATTTGGCTTAAGCACCTGTTTGAAGTGCTGTTAGTAAAGTGATTCAGATAAGTATCGGTGTCATCCCCACAGCGTGCTGAGATTTGATATCAAAAATATGTGTGATGGGAATATTCTTCAATCTTCGCATGTGACTCCGTGTGGTGTTTTATATGTGCTGTAGTTTGACTGTTAGAAGAATCTGAGGCATTGCAACGTAGGATCTTCTATCGAGGAACCAGTAAACATTTTTTAGATAAGTGTGCTAGTTGGATGATCAACTTTTTCGCTTTGAGATAGGTTGCAAACGCTGATTATCGTAAAGCATAAGTATTTGGAATCTGTTCGGAGCGGTGTGAATTGAGACATTGTCTGGTAAAAAACTGAATCCGCGCAATAACTGTGCGTAACCACTGGGTAGATTTAGCAGGTGGGAATGATAGAGACCTAATGGTTCTATGAAAATACATCGCGAGCTGTATGAAGCTCGGACTTAGTTCTAGGGATTGGGGAGATTTGTTAATGTCTAGTAGTCGAGAACACATTGATAGTAGCACAGGGGAAAGTGCAAAGAGAAAGGTTGCTATAGTCGGTCTCAGTGGCAAGTTTCCCGGTGCGAGAGACTACAATGCATATTGGAACAATTTGATATCCGGAAGAAGTTCAATAAAAAAAGTACCAGAACATAGATGGAATATTGACGAGTATTATTCAAGTAATTTGGGGGATCGGAACTCAACAGTTAGCAAATGGGGCGGTTTTATAGATGACATAGATGCCTTTGACGCCAAATTTTTCAATATTTCTTCTCGCGAAGCAGTATATATGGACCCTCAGCAAAGGCTGATGTTGGAGCTTGCTTGGAGTTGTATTGAGGATGCTGGTTATTCGCCAGACTCATTAAAAGGCAGCAATACAGGAGTTTTTGTAGGATCGGCTAGCAATGACTATAAGGAGCTATTGACTAAGCCTGGAGAGTCAATTGAAGGTCATGTGGCCACTGGTACGTTCCCATCATTAATCCCTAACAGAATTTCCTATGAGTTCGATTTCAGGGCAACAAGTCTGCAAATAGATACTGCCTGTTCAAGCTCATTGGTGGCAATTCATCAGGCGGTTACATCCATTCTCAATGGTGAGTGCTCTATGGCATTGGCAGGTGGGGTAAACCTAATCTGCACTCCTACTTATTATATAGCATTTTCAAAGACTGGAATGCTCTCCCCAAATGGCAAATGTCGTAGCTTCGATATAAATGCAGACGGCTACGTTCGGGGCGAGGGAGCAGGCCTTGTTCTACTAAAGCCATTGAATCAAGCAATATCTGATGGAGATCATATATATGGAGTTGTAGCCAGTTCAGTGGTAGGCCATGGGGGAAAGGTCTCTACGGTGACATCACCAAGCCTAGATGCGCAGTATGAAATGATACTTGACGCTTTCCGAAAATCTGAGTTGTCACCTGAGCAAATCGGATATATCGAAGCGCATGGGTCAGGAACGCAAAAAGGTGATCCAGCCGAGCTAAATGGACTGATCAAAGCGTACGATTATTTAGCTAAAGAAAAGGCGATTGATCTTCAAGAGCGCAGTTGCGGTCTCGGTAGTGTAAAAACAAACATTGGTCATCTGGAGGCTGCAGCTGGTATCGCAGGAGTGATAAAGGTCCTGCTTGCAATGAAGCATCAAAGGCTCCCCCCGATTCTGAATTTTGAAGAATTGAACAGCCAGATTTCACTAAAGAATAGCCCCTTTTATCTCGTTACCGAACCGAAATACTGGGCGGCTCCACCAAACAATGAGCCAAGAAGAGCGGGCGTCAGCTCGTTCGGATTTGGAGGGGTAGTTTCACACATTTTACTTGAAGAACATAAGGACTTATCTAGTCAATCAGCGGAGGGTGGCTTTGACAAGCCTACGCCATTGATCGTTTTACTGTCAGCGAAAAGTGAGGATCAAATTTCGATTCAAGCACAGGAATTAGTTGCCCACATTAAGTCCAACCAACTAACAGATAAGGATCTATCGAAAATCGCATATACATTACAGATCGGTAGACGCCATATGAAAAAACGGTGGGGGGTAGTCGTTTCTTCGATGGACTCTTTGATAAAGAGCTTGAGTGAAACTTCTATAAGCGAATCAAACTTTACTAGTCGATTTGAGGAAGGTTTAGGGAAGAAAATAGGCATTGCGTCGCAGCAACTTTCACCGAGTAAACTAATTGCGAACGTTCGTGCAAAGAGCAACCAAGCTGACATGGCGAGTTTATTGCGGCTGTGGATTCAAGGGAAGAATGTCAACTGGGGTGAGCTATATTCAGAAGGCTCCAGGCCCAAACGAATTAACTTGCCTACATATCCTTTTGCCAAGATATCACACTGGGTTAGAAGACCTAAAGCTAATACACAAGATAATGTGCCTACTAAGGAATTGAAGAGCAAGATTGGAGGGGGTTCTTCTGCATCCGAAACCTTTCGAGAAGACGGTGTACTCTCGCCACTAGTTTCACTATCAGATATAAGTGGCGACGATCATTATGAACTGACCGAGAAGCAGTACGAAAAGCCCGAGCTCCCTGAAGAAATGAACCTACCACAACCCTCTATGAGTACTCAGACTACTGTGCAAATGAACAATTCAGGATCGCCTGAAAGTATGAAACCCAAAAGCTACGAGGGGTTTTCATATAAATCGCTCATTCTACTGCTTCGAGAAAGCCTTTCCGACATTTTGTATGTGGATGTAAGTGAGATCGATTACGAGAGCAGTTTTATAGATTTGGGAGTGGATTCGATCATTGGTGTCGAGTGGGTGCGTTGGATTAAGAATAAATTCGAAATCGCTTTATCAGTTTCTTCGTTATACGACTATCCAACACTAGTTCAGCTGACCGATTTCCTATTGTTAGAGATATCTGGGCCTAAACTTAAAGTTCTCAGCGAAGGAAATTCGAACAACAAGCAGTTTGATTTGAAACAAGAAAATGAAGGGGAGCTCTTCACTTTGCCAAGCATTACTAAAACGCAATTGCACAGCTGTTTGTTAAAAAGTCTGACAGAAATATTTTATGTCGATTTAACAGAGGTAGATATAGATACTGTCTTTACGGAACTAGGCCTAGATTCGATATTAGGCGTGGAATGGGGCCGGTCGATTAATGAACAGTTAGGTCTATCGCTAAATGTTGCGACTCTTTACGATTATCCTACTGTGAGTCTGCTCACGGACCACATTCTAACTCATAAGGAGGTTCGAACTGAAATCCGCAAGGAAGATTTCTCGGATGCTGCGGAAAGGGTAGCTATTGAATCATCTACTTCTGGTGTTTCTGCAAACCTGCAAAAATTTGATGGAGGCGTGTCTAAAGATAACATTCATCAATTGCTGATCCAGAGCCTGGCCGATGTGCTTTATGTCAACTTTGATGAAATTGATCTAGATGCTACATTTATCGAATTAGGGTTGGATTCGATTATTGGAGCGGAATGGACTCGATCACTAAATCAGGAGCTTTCATTAAAGCTTACGGTTTCTACCCTGTATGACTATCCTACAATTCGAGATCTGGCGAAGAATTTAAGAGTAGCAAAAGCAAGCTCAGCGCATAATATGGGTGTCCCTGAAGCTCAAGATTTCAGTAAGATCAGCCCTGAAGATAAGGTTGTTCCTAATTCGGTCTCATCTGTTGATAAAAAAGAAACAGCAATAGCAATAATTGGGGTTGCGGGACAGTTTCCGCAATCTCCAACACTCGAAGTCTATTGGCAAAATTTGTCTGCAGGTGCCGATTGCATTTCTGAAGTGCCTCCTGAGCGTTGGGGGTTAAGTAGTTTGGATGCTCTGGAGTATAAGAAAATGGGTTTGTTGGAAAATGCCGACAAATTCGATCCGCGTTTTTTTGAACTGTCCCCGGCAGAAGCAGAAATTATGGATCCACAGCAAAGATTGTTTCTGCAAACTAGCTGGAGTTGCATTGAAGATGCTGGTATCGATCCCAAAAGCTTGTCAGGCAAAAACTGTGGAGTTTTTGTTGGTTGCTTTAGCAATGACTATGGATTGACTGGCCAAACCGAATCCAGGAATGCTCAGGGACTTATCGGAAGGTCAGCATCGATACTTTCTGCAAGGATTGCTTACTTCCTGAACCTCCATGGCCCTTGTCTTAGCATCGATACAGCTTGTTCTTCATCATTAGTTGCTCTCGCTGAGGCTTGTAATAATCTGATTTTGGGAAATTGTGAAATAGCATTGACAGGCGGTGTCACGGTACTTCCTAGTTCATCTCTACATGTAATGACAGGTAACGCAGGCATGTTATCAAAAGACGGACGTTGCTTCGCTTTCGACGAGAGAGCTAACGGCTTCGTCCCTAGTGAAGGAGTCGGCGCGGTCTTATTGAAACCATTGGCTGACGCTCAAAGAGATGGGGATCCAATTAGAGGCATAATCCGTGGATGGGGCGTTAATCAAGACGGCAAGACGAATGGTATTACTGCCCCGAGTCGCAGGTCTCAATCGGCATTGGAGAAACAAGTACACGAACGGTTTGGCATTAACCCAGACACAATTAGCGTGGTCGAAGCTCACGGAACCGGTACAAAGCTTGGAGATCCTATCGAAGTCGAAGCGCTAACAAGTGCATTTAAGATAGGTTCTGGCGAACACAATTCGTGTGCAATCGGGTCAGCAAAAAGTTGTATAGGGCATACACTCGCTGCGGCTGGGATTGCAAGTATGATAAAAATGATATTGGCTCTGCAGCATAGAAAAATCCCTCCCGTAGCAGGGTTTGATACTCTAAATGAACACATCGATCTGGAAGGAACACCTTTCTATATAAACACTCAGCTAAAGGAGTGGGATACACAAAGTTCAATGCCGCGTCGCTGTGCCATTAACTCGTTTGGATTCAGCGGAACGAATGCTCATGTAGTATTGGAAGAGTATCATCATCAAAATAAGGAATTCAACCGACAAGGCAGTAGTGGTGAAGATGCCGTTCTAGTTGTAATGTCGGCTAAAGGAGAGGGGCAGTTAAAGCAAGCGGCTAAAAATCTCGATGACTATCTTGGAAATCAAGCACTGTCTTATGAAGAATTGACGAATATTGCCTATACGCTTCAAGTTGGTCGGGAGGCTATGGGTTTTCGTATTGCGACAATAGTGCACTCAGTAGAACAGCTTAAAGAAAAACTTCGTGATCTGCTAGATTCTCAAGCAATCCCTGAATCGTGGGCGCACGGCACTACTAGGACTCATGTTGACGTACTGTCCATTTTCGATAAAGAACAGGAGGTTACAAATATTGTCCGTACTTGGATAGATGAAGGACAATTCTTAAAGATACAAAACTACTGGGTTAAGGGCTTCGACGTTAATTGGGATGATTTATATATTGAAAGAAGTCGACCCTCTCGAATTAGTTTGCCAACTTATCCATTTCTCAAACATTCCTATTGGAATGTGGTTAGCTGTAAGAATAAGTTAGTGACTGACGGGTTTGCGACACAAAAATTGGTGTCTGCAATTGGTAATCAAATTGAAGGTCTGGACGGAAATAGTGCTGTTAATAAATTACAGGCACCAACTTTCAACAAGAACTTAGGCGTATTTCTGAAAAAAACACTTTCAGAAATGCTTTCAATTAGCCAGAGCGATATTGAAGACGACTTACCATTTGGTGAAATAGGTTTAGATTCTATCACCTCCGTAGAATGGGTAAAAAACATCAATGCTAATTTTGGAAGCTCTATAGAAGCATCAGAGATTTACAATTACCCAACTCTTGAAAAGTTAACACTTCATCTTTTGAGCGACGCGGAAAAAAATAAAACCCGATCTCTAGAAAAAGCATCTCGGCCTGAATTCGATCCTGAACCCACCTTTACGCTGAAAAATCGCCAGTCGAGTTGTGAGGAACGGAGAGAAATCAAGTTGACTGATATTCATAATAGTAGTGCCGATGATCCAGGTACAACGGTGGAGTCTGCTATTAGGAAACCTCTTGAGCTTCAAGCCTACTTAAAGCAAAGCTTGGCCAATATGTTGCATCTCGACATTTCTGATCTTGATGTCGAGTGCCCGTTTAACGAGTTGGGACTTGATTCTATTAACGGAGTGGAATGGATAGAGGAGCTAAATGCAAACCTAAGTACCAAAATTACAATTTCTGATATTTATAGTAATTCCAATTTAGATAAATTTGCTTTCTTTGTCGCATCTCAATGTGGCGATGAGAGCAAGATTTCGGTACCAGCCGCAGTTTCCGATGGGCTAGAATTTAAAGATGGACTTAAAGAATGCCGAATCGATAGCAATTCATTTGTCTTCCAGCAAGAAGTAGACCTTCGCCAAGTTGTCGATCCATCAGGCTCAAATGGACAAACTGAATCAATCGCAGTAATCGGAATAAGTTGCCAATTCGGCGATGCTGTTGATGCTACAGAGTTTTGGCAGAATCTGAAGAATGGCAAAGAATCGGTAAAATTGGCGTCACGTTGGGATGAGCACGCTGATTGGAAAGAGTTGACTAGAGAAAATCAGCACGCCTGTCTAAATGGCAGCTTTATTGAAAATATCGGTGAGTTCGATTCCGATTTTTTTCGGTTGTCACCGTTAGAATCGAAGTATATGGATCCGCAACAGCGTTTACTTCTCAGTAATGTGTGGAAGGCAACCGAAGACGCGGGTTATGCAGGAACAATGGGTGGTAGAAATTGCGGTATTTATGTTGGATGTTCTGGAACAGACTACAACAACCTTTTTGAGGATTCCCCACCTCAAGCTTTTTGGGGGAATGCAGCGTCAGTTATTGCGGGACGTGTGGCTTATCACTTAGATCTTAAGGGGCCTGCTGTCGTCATTGACACCGCATGCTCTAGCTCGTTAGTTGCGATTCACATGGCATGCAAGTCACTCCGAGCCGGAGAGATCGATATTGCTATTTCTGGGGGTGTCTCTCTTCAATGTACACCTTCAATTTTCATTCAAGCAAATAAGGCCAGCATGTTGTCACCAAGTGGAAAATGCTATGCGTTTGATGAGCGAGCGGATGGCTTTGTCCCTGGAGAGGGGGTAGGTGTGGTGATGTTAAAACGTGCTTCCGATGCGATCAGAGACGGTGACCATATTTATGGATTGATTAGAGGCTCCGGAATAAATCACGATGGAGAGACAAATGGAATAACAGCACCGAACGGAAAATCTCAAGAGCGACTAATAACTCAAATTCTGAATGAGTGTGGCATCAAAGCAAACCAGATTCAAATGGTTGAAACACACGGGACTGGTACAAAGTTAGGAGACCCAATTGAGTTCCAAGCATTGTCTAATGCCTATAATAACACATCCGGTATTGCTCACAGGTGTGCTATCGGCTCCGTCAAAACGAACATCGGTCACACTATGGCCGCAGCAGGTGTTGCTGGTGTCGTCAAAGTTCTTATGTCATTGCAAGAAAAGCAGATACCACCTTCATTGAATTTTGAAGAAGGAAATACTGCAATTGATTTCAAAAACAGTTCACTCTATGTCAACAGCTCATTGACGGATTGGGAAGTAGATGCGACCGAGAAGCGAAGAGCTTCAGTTAGTTCGTTCGGTTTCAGTGGCACAAATGCTCATATGATTATTGAAGAAGCGCCAACAGCTACTCGAAGCCCTGACGTCGATAATGTTTCCCTCATTGTGTTATCAGCTAGGACTGAGGGTCAACTGCATGAACACGTCAAGAGGTTGCTTATCTATTGTAATAAGAACCCCTCTGTCAACGTGGCAAATATAGGCTTCACCCTAATGTCTGGGAGGAAGCATTTCGATACTCGGCTCGCCCTTGTTGTGAATAATTTCGCAGAACTTAGGGAGAGTCTTACGAGATGGCTTGAGCAAGAGTCATCGGAGAATATCTTTTCTGCTAGCGTTCATGGGAACTCGGGAGTACAGAGAGCTGCTATGAAAAATTACGGCGAAGAACAGATAGTCAGATACAGAGAAAAGAAGAGTATCAGTGAAAAAATCGATTGCCTTAAGATTATAGCCGATCTTTACACGCAAGGAGGCGAACTTGATTACCAGCAATTGTATGCTAATGGTAAGTGCTCTCGCATTTCATTGCCCACGTATCCGTTCGCGAAAACAAACTATTGGGTTAGTGAGAACGCTGAAGGCATAGTTACCAAAATAAATTATGATAAGTCTAAAGAAAAAACTGAAGAAGTAGTTGGTTCAGATGAAAATAATAGAGGAGAAGTAAATGCACTAGATAAAGATCTTCATGTCTTAGTTCCAATTTGGAAAAATCGGATAAATTCTAATGAGCCCCCATCTGATCCTGTAAAATTAGTAAGGAAAATTCTTTTTTGCGATCTTACTCTTGAGGCTCTCGATGAATCTTTCTCCGCGAGTTATTTTCAATCGGATATCAAACGTAGCGCAATAGCAGGATTAAGCAGCTTCATTTCAGATTCATCCGACAATCTTGCTGGTTCAATTAAGCAAGTGGCAAATGTTGTTTTTCTTGCAGTGCAGAAACTGCTAAATGAAAGTATTGGTCAGACAATGCTGTTTCAAATAGTTATACCTTCTAGCCCAACTGGCATGTTACTGAAAGCGATATACCCGCTACTACTCACTGCGAATAGGGAGAACCCGAAGTTCTTCGGCCAACTCCTAGAAATTGAAGAGAATAAGAGTTCATCAGAGGTTGTCAAAATCTTGCAACAGGAATCTCTTCAGACTAGGAATCAACTAATTCGATACGCTGAATCTGGCAGACAAGTGCGTTCTTGGGTTCCCGCGCTTGAGAACTGCAGACCTATAAGTGAAACAGAGTTTAAATTTTCAGATAGAGGTATTTACTTAATTACTGGCGGACTGGGCGGGTTAGGCTCAGTTATATCTGAAGCAATTGTCAAATCAACCAAAGATTCTACTTTGATCCTCACTGGCCGGTCACCATTCAATTCTGTTATTGAAGAAAAGCTTAAGAAGTTGCGACTTCTCGGTGCTACTGCCGAATATCAAAGTTTGGATGTTACGAATAGGAAATTGGTAGAAAAATTTATTGGAGGAATTACATCCAAATACGGGAAATTAACCGGAGTATTTCATAGCGCTGGAATTACTAAGGATAGCTACATAATTAAAAAGGATAGTCAGGATTTTAGCGCTGTCCTTGCACCTAAAGTAGCGGGCTTAATCAATTTGGACGAATCGACACGTGATATCGAGCTTGACTTCTTTATATGTTTTTCTTCGATTTCTGCTGTGTTAGGGAACGTAGGTCAAGCTGATTATTCTTTCGCCAATTCGTTCATGGATACCTATGCTGTATACAGGCAGAAATTGGTAAGTCGAGGCGAACGATTTGGCAAATCTCTGTCTATCAATTGGCCTTTTTGGTCTGATGGAGGAATGAAGGTAGATGGAACTGTCGAATCCGCATTTATAGAGAGAGGTCTTCACAGTATTTCAGATGCTAATGGTATAACAGCATTACATCATTCGCTCAGGCTTGATGGCGGTCAGTTGTTAATATTCAAAGGAGACATACAGCGGCATCACGATATATTCAACGCTAGCGAATCGAAAGTAGTCGAGGAGTCGGGAACTTCTTATGGCTCAAAAGCGGAGATAATAAACAAGCTAGAAGAGATATTTTCCAAATTGTTGGAAATACCCGTCGCTGATGTAGACAGTAATGAGTCATTCGCTGACTTTGGGCTCGATTCCTTATTGATAATTCAACTAAACAAAGAAATTGACGACGCGTTTGGAGAGCAATCTAAGACCCTGTTCTACGAATACGATACTTTGACTGAGCTAAGCGAGGCCCTATCATTCAACGTTGAGTCGACAAGTGCAAAAATAAAAAATCCGAATTTTACCGAATCTGATTCAAGGGCAAACGCTGGCATTCCGGACACGCAAGAAAAAACAGGGGATATTGCGATAATTGGAATTGCGGGGCGCTATCCAAAAGCGTCTTCTGTCAATGAATTTTGGGAAAATTTAAAGAACGGCAGAGACTGTATTACGGAAATCCCAAATGAGAGATGGTCTCTGCATGGCTTCTACGAGAAAAGCACCGATACTGCTGTAGCTAAAGGTAAGAGTTACAGCAAGTGGGGTGGGTTCGTAGATGAATTCGCAAACTTTGATCCACTGTTTTTCGGTATATCACCTCGCGAAGCAGAAACCATGGACCCTCAGGAAAGACTCTTTCTTGAGAAGAGCTGGGAAGTGGTTGAAGATGCCGGATACACCAGAGATATAATCCAACGTAAGTACAAAGGTAACGTCGGTGTATATGCAGGTATAACTAAAACAGGGTTCGATTTGTATGGGCCTGAATTTGCTGGTGTAGACAGCAAGCCGTATCCACATACATCCTTCAGTTCAGTTGCAAATAGGGTCTCCTATGTATTGAATCTGAGTGGCCCCAGTATGGCGGTCGACACGATGTGCTCTTCTTCATTAACAGCAATACACAATGCCTGTGAGCATTTGAAAACTGGTGAATGCAGAATGGCAATTGCCGGTGGTGTGAACCTCTATCTACACCCTCAGAACTATGTAAAGTTATGCTCTCAGCGAATGCTTTCAAAGAGCGGTAAGTGCAAAAGCTTTGGCGCTGAAAGTGATGGATTTGTGCCTGGTGAAGGGGTTGGTGCGGTATTGCTCAAGCCACTGGAAGATGCTGAAAAAGATGGCGATCAAATATATTGTGTCATCAAATCTACGGCAATAAACCACGGAGGAAAAACACAAAACTACACTGTCCCTAGTCCAAATGCACAGGCTGATGTAATTGGAAAGGCCTTGGATAGGGCTAGAATAAGCCCCGCATCGGTTAGCTACATTGAAGCACATGGGACAGGGACCGAATTGGGTGACCCTATAGAAATAGCCGGATTAAAGAAAGCGTTTGATCAAAGAACAGTACAACCCTTGCGCGGAACATGTCGGTTAGGCTCGGTAAAGTCCACTATAGGTCACTTGGAGGCTGCAGCTGGAATTGCGGCTTTAACTAAAGTGGTACTTCAGTTAAAGCATGGAGAAATTGCTCCCAATTTACATTCGGCAGAGTTGAATCCCAACATAAATTTTGAGACTTCGCCATTTTTGGTACAACAGAAGTTTGAGCAGTGGGATAGAAGGATCATTGATTCTGGTTGCGGTGCCACTGATGAGCCTCGTATGGCTGGGATTTCATCTTTCGGTGCAGGTGGGAGCAACGCACACATAATAGTTGAGGAGTATGTTCATAAAGAAGAAAACGCCTTTCAACTAAAAAGCAAAAGGGATCAACCGTCAATCATCCCTCTGTCAGCGGCCAGTGAGAGTCAATTGGTGAAGCAGGCCGAAAATTTACTCGCGTTCTTGGAAAGCCCAACGTTAGCTAATATTAGGTTACGAGACATCGCTTACACCTTACAAATGGGCAGAGAGGCCATGAAGTACCGACTAGCGGCAAAGGTTACTAGCCTATCTGACTTAAAGGAAAAACTTAGGAAAATTGAACTCAACAAAATAGAAAACTGTGGTTGGAGTTATTGCAATATTGGCGATAAGGATTGGCAAGCTGACCTCCATTCTACTGACAGTCATGATGACAATTCCGATTTTATGCAAAGCTGGACTTGTGGAGCTGAAGTTGACTGGGAACGGCTGTATCAGCAGGGAGAGCAGACAAGGCGAATCAGCCTGCCAACCTACCCATTTGAGAGGGAGCGCTATTGGTTTGACGAAAATTTCGATTCAATAAAAAGCGGAAAGAGTTACGTTAAACCCCTTCATCCGTTACTTCACAGAGTAGATACGGCATATAAAGATGGAAACTACTGCTCTGAATTTAGCGGGGGCGAATTCTTCCTGCATGATCACAATATTTCAGGTTTCGAAGTATTTCCAGCAGTAGCGTATTTGGAAATGATAAGGGCTGCAATGCAACATGTAAACGCAGACTCTGGGGCATGGGTTTTCAACAATGTGGCATGGGTACGAACGGCTCATCGATTGTCTTCGCCGTTGACTCTGCACGTTCAGTTTTCGAGCCGTGGCGCTGAGGGAGTTGATTTTACAGTTTTCTCCGATACTAATAAAGATGCCGGCGTACCCTGCTGTCAGGGGGAAGTATATGCTGAGCCGCAATGTGAAAGCCCAGTGATTGATATCGTGAAGCTACGTTCTGAATGTGTCAATGAATCATATACATCCGAGAGAGTATATCGAGAGTTCCAACAGAAGGAATTGAACTATGGTCCGAGTTTTCAGGGCGTTCAAAAACTAAGCAGCGGGAAGGATTCACGAGGGCTCCCACAGGTCCTGGCAAAATTGCGATTACCAGAGGTCGTAGAAGATACAGTGGACTCGTTTACACTGCATCCTTCGGTTATGGATGCAGCTTTTCAGGCAATTATTGCTCTAGAATCCGAAAATAGGAAGAGCTGGGAAAAAGCAGATACACTGCTTCCCTTTGCGATGGAGGAAATGAAAATCTATGGAAAATCCCCTGTTGAAGCTTATTCTTGGGTACGTTTCAGCGAAGGAGAAATTGAAGGAAAACAAGTACCTAAGTTGGACATCAGTGTTTGTGATGAACAGGGTGTGGTTTGCGCCGATGTTCGGGGGCTGAGTCTGCGTAAGGTCGTTAAAGAAGTTGAGGAAAATACGACAATCACGAGTGTACTAATTCCCTCATGGAAACCAGTCCTAGTAGATGAAGAAACGAGATTTAGTACTGAAAGTTGGGGGCGTCGTCACATCATACTCATTGGTGAATTCGATGAAGGCGTAAGAAATTATCTAACTTCTTCATTGGATGAATTAGCATCTTCTTCAACCGAGGTCACTTTGGTCGGTATCCCCGAGGCTTCTCTTGCAGAACGCTATGAAAGTGTGGTTTGCAATGTACAGGAGCAGGTGCAGAAATTACTAAACAGTAAAGGTGCTTCGAAAAGCCTACTTCAAATTGTTGTGAACGGCAGTACTAAAGAGGCCAATAGTGAAGATAGTTGCATCATCGGTATCACGAGCTATGTGAAGACAATTGCAGACGAGAGTCCCGATATACAGGCTCAAACGATTTACCTGGAAGACTCTGTAAATAAGGAGGAATTAGTTAAGACTATCGATAAATGTGCTGATTTCCACAATATCAAAGAGGTTCGCTACCGAGATGGACTTTATAAGCAAAAGTGTCTCCACGAGCTTGAGAGAGGAGTGGCATTGGATGGCCCTACTCCTTGGCGCGACGGGGGCACTTACTTAATTACAGGTGGAATTGGAGGGCTAGGGTTACTGTTTGCACAAGACATTGCTATGAACGCCAAAGACACCAATCTAATCTTAGTCGGCCGATCTAAGTCGAATGCTGAAACCATTCTTAAATTGGATAGGCTAGAGCAACTGGGAGCTTCTGTAGAATATAGGGAAACCGATGTCGCCAAGCCTGAAAGCGTTCGGAATCTAATTGAATATATTGGGGCATCTTATGGCCGCTTGAACGGTGTTATACATAGCGCAGGAGTGATCCGAGATTCCTTCATTGTTGAGAAGAGTAAGTCTGATATTAAGAACGTTCTAGCTCCTAAGGTATCCGGTGTTATAAATCTAGATTTGTGCACAAAAGATCATGAATTAGATTTCTTCATAGGGTTTTCATCGCTGTCTGCAATATTAGGGAATGTAGGGCAGTCCGATTATGCTGCAGCTAACGGCTTTATGGATGAATATATAGTTAATAGAGCTAATCTCGTTACACAGGGAAAGCGACATGGCAGAACATTTTCTATTAATTGGCCGTTATGGAAAGAAGGTGGGATGTCGGTTAGCAACGCGGTCATGGATGCTCTGCTACGCAGAGGTGTGCATTCGTTAAAATCAGTTGCCGGGTTACAACTTCTAAATTACGGGTATTTGACGGGTGAGAGTCAGATAATTATTGCTTCAGGTGAGGAAAAATTCCTAGATATGTTAACTAGGTTAGATGAAGGCAACTTTTCAGAAGTTAAAAATCAAAATTCAGCAGTGTCTTCAATGATGGACGATTCGATTTCGGAAGAATTGAGCAGATATCTTAGACTGCAGTTGTCTAAGGTATTAAGAATTTCAGTGGATCGAATCGGCTTTGATACTTCGATAGAGAAATATGGGATGGACTCCATAGTAGCTATAGAGGTCATCGGAAAACTGGAGACTGTATTCGGTTCGTTGTCCAAAACCCTATTTTTTGAACTACAAACAATCACAGAATTAAGCAAGTATTTCCTTGAGCGATTTCCAGAGAAATCATGGGAATTGTTACGCGGCGGTTCAACAATAACGCGAGATAGTCAAGTTGTACGACCATCTACCACCAAACGAGTTGAAAAAAAGAGTACAGACGAAGGCGATAACATATCTTTCGGTGTTGTGGATAGATCGTCTAAAAATACAGATGTCGCCATTATTGGTATTGAGGGCCAGTATGCAAAAGCTTCCGACATAGAAGAGTTTTGGTCGAACCTAGCTGAGGGCCGAGATTGTGTCGAAGAAGTGCCTTCAGATCGTTGGAATGTGGATGGTATTTTTAGTGAAGACAAAGAAGCTGTTGGTAAGACATATTGTAAGTGGGGCGGATTTTTAGACGGAGTCGATGAGTTTGATGCTGGGTTTTTTAATATTTCACCCAGAGAAGCGAAAACTATGGATCCACAGCAGCGCCTATTCCTACAACAAGTCTGGAAGCTATTCGAAAGCAGTGGCATAACTCAAAAGGTAATCAAAGAAACCTATCGTCGGAAGGTAGGTGTTTATGTGGGTTCAATGTACCAAGAGTACCACAGTAGCGATCCCGTAGAATCGGCGATCATATCCAGTTCTTCCTATAATGCTATCGCAAATCGAGTTTCCTATTTCTTTGGTTTGGAGGGCCCTAGTCTTGCGGTGGACACGATGTGTTCGTCGTCTGCTATGGCAATTCATTTGGCCTGCCAAAGCATATTACAAAATGAATGCGAGTTAGCCATTGCTGGAGGTGTAAATCTATCCATTCATCCTAATAAGTATATTGCGTTAAGTGCATTACAGTTGCTGGGAAGTTCTTCAACTAGCAGAAGTTTTAGTGATGGCGATGGATATATTCCATCAGAAGGGGTTGGATCAGTGTTATTGAAACCACTGCAGAAAGCCGTAGATGATGGTGACACGGTGTACGCGGTTATTAAGGGAACTGCGACCATCCATTCGGGGCAGTCGAATGGATTTATGGTTCCCAGCCTTAACAATCAGGCGAAGGTAATCGAAAAATGCTTAGAAAACGGTAAAGTTGATCCGCATACGGTCGGTTACGTCGAAGCAGCTGCAAATGGCTCGGCTCTTGGTGACCAGATAGAAATAGAAGCCCTCGCCAGGGTGTTCGGCAACGATGGTAGTGCCAAACCGTTATTATCAATCGGCTCTGTAAAATCTAACTTGGGTCACCCCGAAGCCGTTTCTGGACTAGCG
Organism: Blastopirellula sp.; assembly: GCA_002733575.1. GTDB lineage: Bacteria > Planctomycetota > Planctomycetia > Pirellulales > Pirellulaceae. The sequence goes on from NVWB01000011.1 coordinate 28,658, forward strand.
CAGGTGGCGAAGGTTGTATGGCAGTTTCAGAATTCACAAATAGCTCCAACAAAAATATTGCAGAACGCAAATGAAGTTTTAGGGCTTGACGATTCTCCCTTCATAGTGCAGTCAAGCTTAATTGATTGGAAATCCCCAAGCGAATTATCTAGTGATACCACTACTCCGCGCCGTGCTCTAATTGATTCCTTTGGGGCAGGCGGGACTTATGTAAGTTTGATAATGGAGGAATTTATTGGCGAGCCTAGAGAGCGATCGGATCGAGATAATACTCCCCAGGTGGTCACGCTATCGGCTAAGACGAAAGAGAGCCTGATTGAAATGGCATTACGATTGCAATCATATTTGGAGATACACCGGGATACCACTCTGCTGGATCTGACTTATACCCTAAATTTAGGGCGAGAAGAATTGGAGGAAAGGTTCGCCTTTGTTGCTGAATCTATTCAAGAAGTGATATCGAAGTTGCATGACTACAATTCCCGTAGCAGTGAGCTCGGTGTAACAGAGGAGACTGGTCTCTTTACAGGAAATGCAAATGAAGAAGCTTATGATTTGAAAGAGTTAGTGTCGGGGAAGAGGGCTGAGGAATTCATTAGTGCTCTAATTGCAGACAGAGATTTGTATAGGCTTGCGTCGTTCTGGGTGAAGGGCGGAAAGATAGCATGGAGCGAGTTGTATACTGGAAAACATTACAGCTTCTTGAGGCTTCCTAATTATCCATTTCTACGTCATCGCTATTGGGCGAGCCAAAAGGATTCCACCTTCGCTCAGGCAGATGCAAAAACAACGCACGGTGCTGAAATCGTTTCCAGTCAGTATGAGGGTAACGAGCACAACGTCGAAGCAATTGGATCATTTATTTCAATGTTTTTGGCGAAAGCCTTGGACTACTCTCAAAAAGAAGTACTGCCTTCCCAGAAGCTTAAGAATCTAGGCGTTGATTCAGTGCTCATTAATCGGCTGATTAAGAACTTGCAAGAAAAATACGGAGTCAAGATTACTGGAGCCGATTTGTTGAAATACCAGACTGTGGCAGCAATATCATCTCTTATTGCGACACGGTTAGGTGGAAATTCAGAAACAAAGCATTCAAGTAACTCCGGACTAGGTGCTCAAAAACCCTCTGTACCTGTTATGAGTTTTCAAAATGGAGCTGGTGCGGTATTGGAAAAATTCAGGAACAATGAAATTGGGTTGGAAGAAACAAAGAAAATAATTTTCGAGGAAATTTCCGATGAGTGAAGAGCAAATTTTATTGGGCTTTAAGCAAGGTAAAAGCACGGCGGAGGATGTATATGAGTACTTTGTCGGGAGAAAAAAGATACTCTCACCTATTTATCCTCTGTCCGAGGGGCAGAAGGGGATATGGATGTCACAGGAATTGGCTCCGGATGCATCAATTTTTAATGTTCCAATCTGCTTTCGCCTTCGCCAGAAATTGGATGTCGAGATTTTTTGTCAAGCGATAAAAAATTCGCTAGAAATTCATCCAGTATTAAAACGTATTATTCGTGACGCTGACGGCATTCCCTATCAGACCGCAAAAATTTCAGGGAAAATGGAGTTCGATGTCGAAGATCTACTGGGAGAGTCAGAAGACAAATTGAAGTCCAGAATAAGTGCTCAGGCTTCTGAATCCTTCGATCTAGCTTGCGGGCCACTAATTCGGACAAGAGTTTTCCGTCTAGCTCCACAAGAGTATGTGGTTCTAATTGTTGTCCATCATATTGTGTTTGATGGTGCGTCAATACCTAAGTATTTGAATTCGTTGTTTGAATGCTATGAATCTATTGTTAGTACAGGATATGCAGCCAAGGTCGACCCTGTTTTGAATTTTGATAAATTTGTAGATTGGGAAGGGTGTTTTCTAGAGAGTGAAGAAGGTGATGAAGCGAAGGAATATTGGCGGCGAGTACTGGCTGATCTGCCCAAGAACTTGAACCTATCTATAGAAAAACAAGTTGATCGAAAAGTACGAAATAGAAGTCAGATTTGCAAGATTAGGCTCGCGCCAGATGTGACGATGGCTGTTAAAAGTTTGTGTAAGTCTAAGGAGGTCAGTCCGGCGATTATCTTTTTGGCGTTATACAAAGTTATGTTGGCACGTTATAGCAATTCTGAAGATATTGTCGTGGGAATGCCCACAATGGGGCGTCCATTACTAGACCATGAGAATTTGGTTGGGTATTTCGTCAACATGCTGCCTATTAGAAGTAATGTCAAAGCTATGGATAAGCTGGATACGTTCCTAGAAAGTCTTGAAATGAAACTGGTAAACGGAATTGATAATTCTAACTACCCGTTCTCATGCATGGTTAGAGATTGCAGTGAGGCGTTTGATCCAGCCGTTCATCCGATCTTTCAGGTCGCTTACGTTTTTCAAAACAGGTCTCTGATGAACCTAGATTCCATAGGAATTCGAAGCCCAATAGCACAAGGAATAGAATTTTTGGACGACGTAAGGCAGGGGAGCGAATTCAAACTGCAGTTAGAAATATTTGAAGAGCTAGATAGTTACTCCATTGAGCTAAAGTATGCTTCAGCGTCGTTTGATAATGCAGATATGGTTAACTTTCTGTCACAACTAAAAACATTGGTTTCTTCGGTATGTGACGGCAGCAACAAACAACTAAGCGATTATGAATTGTTATCAGGAGGAGAGCGGGAGCGAATACTGAACGACTGGAACATGCCATCAATGCCGCTGGCTGAAAATGTTTGCCTTAACTCCATATTTGAAGAACAGGTAGAGAGGCATGGTTCATCTAATGCGATTGAAACTGACAAAAAAAATATAACATATAACGAATTAAATGAAAAAGCGAACAATGTTTCTAAACATCTGCTGAGTGCTGGTGTGACTAAAGGAGATTTGGTTGCGGTTTGTGCAGACCACTCTGCAGAGTTCATTGTTCTAATATTGGGTATCATTAAGATAGGAGCTGGCTATGTACCCATAGACTTGCGATACCCGGAGTCGAGAATTCAGTTTATCCTTGATGACTCTAATGCTCGAGTACTTCTGACTAATTTTCGCGAAATATCTTCCCTTAATCTTGACATTGAAAAGATAGTAAACATCCATGAAATCTCTATTCCTTACGGAAACACTATCAATCATATCGGCGAGCGAATAAGTATTGAACGGCCTGGTAGATGTACTGCTTCATCTGATGCAGCTTATGTTTGTTACACATCCGGGTCTGAAGGTAATCCTAAAGGAGTACTAGTTGAGCATAAAAGTATCGTCAGGTTGGTATGCTGTACCAATTATGTATCTCTAAATTCTCAAACGAAAACTTTGTTGCATTCTCCAGCGTCGTTTGATGCAACCACATTTGAATTGTGGGCACCACTGCTAAATGGAGGGTGCATCGCTGTTAATGATGGTGAAATTACAGATCCCCAAGAACTCTCTGAGGCTCTTGATAGGTTCAGGGTTAACACATTGTGGTTAACCTCGGGCCTATTTTCTTTGTATTCGGAGCAGATTGGGGATCTCCCTACAGTTAAAAACCTACTTGTTGGAGGAGATGTTGTATCTCCAAAAGCCGTTAAGACGATTTATGAGAAAAATCGAGAAATCTCAATTGTCAATCTTTACGGACCTACTGAAAACACGACGTTCTCTACGTATTTTAGAATACCTAGAGAATTTGATTTCGACAAATCATTGCCTATCGGTGTGCCTGTAAGTCAGACCACAGCATACATTGTGGATGAGGAACTGAATCTCCAGCCAGCTGGGGTTATGGGAGAGCTGTGTCTAGGAGGACTAGGGGTGGCGCGGGAATATCTCAATAATATTGAGTTGAGTCGGTGCAAGTTTGTCAAAGATCCGTACTCGGATGAGCAAGGTAGCATGCTTTATAAGAGTGGAGACTATGCTCGATGGCTTCCAGATGGAAACATCGAGTTCATGGGCCGTCAGGACGATCAGGTAAAAATCCGTGGGTTTCGCATAGAGCTAACTGAATTAGAGAATACGTTATCTAAACATGATCTTGTTGAACATTGTGCCGCACAAGTTAAGTCTGACAGTACTGGTGATAAATACTTAGTGGCTTATGTTGTACTTAATAGTTCTAGCAAATCGTTAGCCGAAGTTAGAATGGAACTTGGCGATTATCTAAGTACTTCAGTTCCGAGTTATTTAGTTCCAAGTTCCATCAATGTACTCGAAGAGATACCTTTAACCTTGAATGGAAAAATCGACCGTCGATTGTTAGATAAATCGAAAGATATTTCCCTGCTAGTAGATGAGCACATTCCCCTGTTTAGCGATACTCAACAGTCCTTGGCAAGTATTTGGTCTGAAATATTGAATTGTGAGCTCAAGGCGATTGGTGCAACGGCGAATTTTTTTGAGGTAGGGGGACATTCTCTTTCTCTAACTCGTGTCGTATCGAAGGTGAATGACAGATATCTGCTAGACCTCACTTTGAAGGATGTGGTCGAGCATCCGGTACTAGGAAAGTTTGCTGAGTTCATTGATAAGAAGATTGGAGAGAAAGAGCTTGATGAAATTCCAAAAGTTTTCGAGAAGCTTCAGTCGATAAAGGGCATGACTGATGAAAGTCTTGACAAAATATTGGCGCAAGAGGCATTGCTGAAATGACAGACTATAGCTTACAGGCTAACCTCGAAAAAGAGCTTGATTCGCTTACAGAAAAACAAAGAAAAGTTTTCTTGAAGCTGCTGGGGAATGAGGACATTGACACTGCCAAATACAATAAAATAAGACGGAAGGCAAATACCTCCGAAACCTCCTTATCTTTTGCTCAAGAAAGGCTCTGGTTTTTGTCTCAACTGGAGGGTCCCAGTCCAAATTATAATATCTTCCTTCCTTTTCGGATTACAGGAGTCTTAGATAGATCTGCGTTAATCAGGAGTGTCGAAAGAATCGTAGCCAGGCATGAAATACTGAGGGCGCGGTTTGTATCTAGCCACGGAGTCGTACAACAACAAGAAACTGATGGTGAAAATTTTTCAGTTTCGGTAGAAAAAATAACCAACTCGTCTCAGTTGGTTTCACTTGTTAAGGAAGAGTCATGCTCTACATTTGACCTAAGCGAGGACATTTTGATTAGGGTCAGATTACTCGTCGAATCCGAATCAAGCCATGTTTTATTGCTGAATATGCATCATATTGTTTCCGATGGCTGGTCGATTGACATATTTTTCAGAGAGCTAGCAAGCCTATATCCTACATTTAAAGAAGATTGCTTGCCTGAATTGACGTCGTTGAATCTCCAATATTCTGACTACGCTATTTGGCAGAGAGAATGTCTAAGTGAAAGTGCCTTAGAATCACAGCTGTCATACTGGCGAGGCCAACTTCAAGATATTAACACTCAACTTAGCCTTCCCACTGATCGTCCAAGGCCAGTCAATAAAACATACAATGGGAAGTATAAAAAATTTGAAGTTTCACCATCGCTTTTGAAGAAACTCAGCGATTTGAGCTTGCATAATGAATCTACTATTTTCATGGTTTTGTTGTCTGTGTTCTACATTTTACTGTGGCGCTATACAGGTGAATCAGATCTGGCGGTAGGTACACCGGTAGCTAATAGGAATAGTCCAGAAGTGGAAGATATTATCGGTTTTTTTGTCAACACCTTGATAATGAGAATCGAAGTGGATAGAGATCTATCATTTAATGATTTTCTTTCACAAGTTCGCCGTATGACGCTCGATGCGTATGAGCATCAAGATATCCCGTTCGAGAGACTGGTTAACGCCAATTATGCGGAGCGTAGTCAAAGTCATTCGCCGTTATTTCAAACAATGTTCGCTATGCATAACATTAATGAAAAATCTATCAAGGTGGACGACGTTGAGTTCTCAAGACTGGATTTTCAAAGCGGTATTGCCAAGTTTGATTTTACGGTATTTTTATCGGAGTCAGTAGATGGAATCGCCGGAGTCGTTGAATACAATACCGACCTCTACGACGAAGTAACGATCGACCAGTTTATTTCTCACTATCTGAAGATGCTGGAAGAGGTTGCAAATGCTCCAGAGAAAATGATTACAGATATCGAGTTTCTAGTTTCTACTGAGAAACAACGAATCCTGAAGGACTGGACAGACACGAACATTGACTATCGTACTGACCTTAATTTGCACGAGCTGTTTCTCGAACAGTCAGCATCTAGCCCGAAACGCATCGCCGTTAAAGATGCCACTGGGCAATTGAGCTACGAAGAGTTAGCAACCCATTCCAAACGAATTTCTTACGAACTTTCATTGCTTGGCGTATCAGCGGATGAGTTGATTGGTGTGGCGATCGACAAGAGCTGTAACCAGATAGGTGCAGTTATGGGTGTATTGTGCGCGGGCGCCGCTTACCTACCGGTCGACGTTAGTTGGCCTGAGGGGCGTCAGCACACGGTGCTGGCAGCGGGGAAATGCCGTGTGGTCCTGTCTGTCAGCCACATATCTGCATCGGCTCAATGGCCGGCAGATATTAAGGTCATTAATGTAGACGAATTACCCACGATAGAAGCCTCTATTTTGCAGTCCTATGAGTTGCCAGCTGTAGCATCGACCGACCTAGCGTATGTCATCTTCACGTCCGGGTCGACCGGTACACCCAAGGGAGTAATGATTGAACATGGCAGCGTAGTGAATACGATTTACGATATAAATAGCCGGTTTTCAATCACTGCCGATGACAGTGTTCTAGCACTCTCCTCACTGAGCTTTGATCTGTCGGTATATGACATATTCGGACTGTTGGCCGTTGGTGGATGCATTGTTTTACCGAGCGACGAAGATAGAGTAAACCCCGCGGCATGGATATCACAGCTTGCTGAACACCGGGTGACATTGTGGAATACGGTGCCAGGTGTATTTCAATTGTTGATTGACTATCTGGAGCTGGAATATGCAGACAAGGATCCACAGGGACTGTCACTTCGTCTGGCACTGCTAAGTGGCGATTGGCTTCCAGTGGAGCTTCCCAGAAAGTCTATGAATCTACTGCCAACACTTGACATCGTGAGTTTGGGTGGGGCGACAGAAGCATCGATCTGGTCGAATTGTTACGCCATAGATGACGTCATGATTGAGCGCAAGAGTATTCCCTATGGTAAACCTTTGGGCAACCAACGATTTTACATACTGGATGAGTTAATGCAGGTATGTCCAATTGGAGTAGAGGGGTACTTATACATAGCGGGTGTAGGTCTGGCTCGTGGCTACTGGGATGATCCAGACCAGACAGCGAACTGCTTCATCGAACATGAAGGTCTGAGTGAGAAAATCTACAAGACAGGCGACTTGGGTCGGTGGATGGCGGACGGCAATATTGAGTTCTTAGGTCGGCGTGATGGGCAGGTGAAGATAAGAGGCTATCGGATAGAGTTAGGAGAGGTAGAGTCTCAGCTCAAGAATCATGAAGTGGTTAATTCGTGTGTTGCGGTGGTTCGAGAGGATGAGCCTGGAGACAGGAGGCTGGTGGCATATGTAACAACAGTAGGGCAGGCTGAAGAGAAGGTTGGGGAGGTGACTGAGCTGTTGCGAAGCCATTTGCAACAGAGCTTGCCGGATTACATGGTGCCGAGCGCGATAATGGTATTGGAGAAGATTCCTCTGACAGAGAACGGCAAGGTGGATCGGAAGGGTTTGCCGGTGCCAAGTGAGGAAACCTATGTGCAGGATGAGTATGTGGCGCCTGAAACAGAAGCCGAGAAAATTCTTGTTGAGATATGGGCTGAACTTTTGGGGTTGGCGAAAGAGTCGATAAGCATAACTTCGAATTTCTTCGAGCTGGGAGGACATTCCCTTCTGTTAACTCGATTGCTCAACAGGCTTCAAGATTATGCATTGGCCGTGGATATGCGTTCTGTATTCAGAGCAAAAAATTTACGAACGCTGGCTGCTGATTTGCAAGCTTTGAACGCGATTAATGCAGAAGAGGTAAGTGTTCCAACTAACGAAATTCCATTAGATTGCGATCAAATTACACCAAATATGCTAACGATGGTGGATTTGACAATCGAAGATATTGAAATAATTGAAAAACAAATTCCTGGTCGAGGCAGCAATATTCAAGACATTTATCCCCTTACTCCACTACAGGAAGGGCTATTCTTTCACCACCTACTAGAACCTGATGATGACCCATACTCAATGGCAATAACTATCTCGTTTGAGTCAGATGTGCTACTCAAATCTTACTTAGAGGCAATGAGGGTCGTTGTAAGCAGACATGATGTACTGAGGACTAGTATTTTACATTTGCAGTTAAGCTCCCCTGTACAAGTAGTACAGAGAAACACGGAACTGCATATTGAGAATCTAAAGGATGACGAAGGCCGGGACCTAGATAGTTTAGATCAACTTAAATCCAAGCTATCGGGAAGTAACTTAAAGGCGATAGATCTGAGTCAAGCACCCTTGCTTAAGTTCGGAGTTATGCAAGACAAGACTACCGGAAATCACCTGCTACTAACAATCTTTCACCACTTGATTTTAGATCATGTGAGTTTAGAGATCATGCAATCGGAGATTAAGAGTATTCTTGCGCGAGATGAAGCCAGTTTGCCACCTCCCATAGCTGGAAGAGAGGCAGTGGCGTCGATGATTTTTCGAGGGTCGAACGATGGAGAAAACTATTTTCGCGAAAAACTAGGAAAGATTACTGAGCCTACATTTCCGTATAATTTAAGCGATGTTTATGGTTCTGGTAAACAGATAGAATGTGAAAGACTTTCTATATCATCGGATCTTTCGAAAAAAATACGTTTTGCCGCACAAGCAATGCATGTCAGCCCGGCACCAATGTTTCATGCCGCTTGGGCTTTGGTGATCGCAGCTTGTACTAATAAGGATAAACTTGTATTTGGCACCGTATTATCTGGAAGAAATATTTCTGGTAAAAATTCGGACCGCCTAATTGGGATGTTTATTAATACATTGCCCTTGGTACTGGACTTGCAAGGAATGAGTTCTCGTGAATTAGTTATTGAGGCAGATTTGGGACTCCGAGAATTGATGGAGCACGAACATTTATCTCTTAACCTTGCTCAGAGTTGCAGTGCTGTCCCTAAGGGAACACCACTTTTCAGCTCCATAATAAATTATCGTCACTCAGCTCCAATCTCGATTACCGATCCTCAAAAAGGAAGTGAAGAAGGCCTATCTGTGGTGTGGATGGAAGAGTTGTCTAACTACCCATTCGCAGTCTCAATCGATGATACGGTTACAAGCTTTTCAATAGAAGTACAAGTGGACAGCTCTGTATCTGCTAAGCGTGTACTAGCTTATATGAATAGTGCCATTGAAGTTTTGACGCAGTCTCTGATTGATGAACCAGCTATCCTCGTTTCAGAACTTTCGTTGTTGAATGACAAGGAACAGCATCAGCAGCTAGTGGAATGGAGCGGAGAGAGTAGTCCATTTCCTGTAAACAAGTGTTTTCACGAATTGTTTGAAGAGCAAGTAACAAAAAACCCCAATAACTTGGCAATATCCTTTGGGTCAAACAAACTTACTTACGATGAACTTAATAGAAAAGCTAATAAGCTCGCGCGGTATCTTCTTCGGCTTGGGCTTAAACCGGATACACCCGTAGGGATTTGCACACACCGATCACTAGAAATGCTTGTAGGATTATTGGCAATCGTTAAGGCAGGAGGTGCATATCTTCCAATAGACCCCAACTACCCTGCAAATCGAATTCGCTATATGTTGGAAGATTCCAAATTAGAAATCCTACTGTGCCAAAGTGATTTGACTGAGCAGCTTCCTATCCTAGAGCAAGAAATAGTTTTCTTAGACACTGAAATAGTCAGTGGCGCTGATGATGAGGAAAATTTGTCCAAAGAAGAAACCGGTTTGAGTTCGAAAAATCTGTGTTATGTCATCTACACATCAGGGTCAACGGGGAAACCAAAAGCGGTGATGGTCGAGCATTGTGGTTGGGTAAATCTAGCTATAGCACAGAAAAAACTATTTGCTATCACCCAGGATAGTAGGGGTCTGCAATTCGCATCGCTTAGTTTCGACGCTGCAGCTTTTGAGATATCCATGGTGCTTGCACACGGAGCTTCGTTATTCTTGACATCAGAGGCTGTGCATAAATCGCCGAAAGAGTTAGCTCTATACGTAGAACAAAATCAAATCACTCATGTAACCCTGCCGCCAATATTGCTCAGTCAATTACCCATAGAAAATATGAAGTCTGTTACTACTATGATTGTGGCTGGCGAGTCTGTTAGCAAAGAAGATGCTAGGCCTTGGATAATAGGTCGACAGTTTTTTAATGCATATGGGCCAACAGAGACAACCGTCTGTGCAACGGCAGGGCGTCTTCTAGATGATCAATCTGTGACAATAGGCAAACCATTACCCAATGTTAAGGTATACATACTTAATCGAGATCTAAAGGTTTTGCCGACAGGCATTGTTGGAGAATTGTTTGTCGGTGGAGAGGGAGTGGCAAGAGGATATTTAAACAACGAGGAATTGACGCGCGAGAAATTTTCCCCAAACCCATACAGTTCCACAGAACGGATGTACAGAACTGGCGATCTCGTGAGATGGTTGCCAGATGGGAATATAGAATTTGTAGGTCGAACTGATTATCAAACTAAAATAAGAGGCTTTCGAATAGAATTAGGTGAAATCGAATCAGAACTTACTAGGCATGATTCGGTTGTTTCATGTGTAGTTGTAAGCCACAAAAAAAGTAATAAAGAGAATCAATTAGTGGCATATGCAGTGTTAGATGTAAATGTTAGCAATGAGAAAAACAAGCATTCGTCGATCTTGATTGATTTCTTACACTATAGTTTGCCAGATTATATGGTGCCTCGCTCATTCATATTTCTTGAATCTATGCCTTTATCTATAAACGGAAAGATTGACAGAAATGCGTTACCGCCACTCAGCAGTAAGAATATTCTTCAAGCTGAAGTACTCATGCCCAAAACACAAATAGAAAAGCAACTTGTTGAAATTTGGTCAATTGTATTGGAACTCAAATCAGAGACGATCAGCACTGATGCTGATCTATTTGATCTGGGCGGACATTCCTTAAGCGCGACACGAATCATAAATTTAGTTGGTGTAAAAATGAAAATCGAATTGCCTATCAAAGTAGTGTTGAAACTTAGAGATATTCGCAGTATTGCAAGATGGCTAGATTTATATGTCAGTTCTACTGGGACCAAAGATGCCGTGAGTGGAGAAGTAGTGTTTGAGGAGTTATTTCTATGAAAGTAACAGAGTTATATGATTCCCTGCTTGAGAAAGATATCTCAATTTCTATAGTAAAGGGCAAACTAAGAGTGGCTTCACGCTCAAAGCGAATTCCTAGTGAATTACAAACCTTGATCTTAGAAAATAAGAATGATCTTCTAGAATTGCTCGAGGGCGGGGAGGTGCTTCCTGACTCAAGCAAATTGGCGATGTCTAAAGTAGACCGTAGCTTGCCTGTGGAGTTGTCATTTGCCCAACAGCGGTTGTGGTTTTTATCAAAGCTGGAGGGTACTAGTGCGAATTACAATATCCCAATGGCACTACGCCTTTCCGGTAAGTTGAACAAGGAAGCGCTTTTTTTCAGTCTCAAAGCGATAGTGGCCCGGCACGAGGTGCTCCGTACCCGGTTCGTTGAGTCGGACGGCACGGCATATCAGTTTATCGAAGATGCCGATCATTTCCAAATTACCGAAGCACAACTCGATGATGAAAATGAGTTGTCCAATATCTGTGAGTCGGAAGCGCTCACTCCCTTCGACCTTGGCAAGGATATGTTGATAAGAGCGCAGCTTCTGTCGATCACCGAAGACGAGTATGCACTCTTGGTCACTCTGCATCATAGTATTGCTGATGGTTGGTCAATGGGGATTTTCTTCAAGGAGCTGGTGTCACTTTATCGAGCCTATAGTAATAACGAACCTTCACCGCTGGCGCCGCTGCCGATTCAGTATGCAGATTTCTCTCACTGGCAACGTCAATGGTTGTCCGGTGAAGTTATGGATTCTCTATTAGTGTACTGGAAAGAACAGTTAGCAGACTTGCCTCCATTGTTGGATCTGCCTACAGACCGCAAGCGTCCGCCAATTCAGACCTATCGTGGTGCTCGTAAGAGGTTGCATTTCTCCACAGAACTTCTTGAGGAACTCAATTCCTTAAGTCAAAGTCAGGGGGCTACGCTGTATATGACCCTACTGACAGGGTTTGCTACGTTGTTGAGCCGTTACAGCAATCAGACTGACATTGCCATAGGCTCCCCAATAGCGAACAGAAACCGTCCAGAAATAGAAGGCCTAATTGGTTTTTTTGTCAACACGCTGGTGATGCGTGCTGATGTATCGGACGATCCGACATTCCTGGATCTTCTTGAGCAGGTGAAAGAGACGGCGCTGGCTGCATATGCCCACCAGGATATCCCGTTTGAATATCTTGTTGAAGCACTGGAACCGGAGCGGAACATGAGCTATTCACCTTTATTTCAGGTGATGTTTGTGCTGCAAAATATACCGGTATCGAATGTTGAGTTTCCAGATTTCTCAATATCACCGATAGCGATTGATTTTGATATTACTAAGTTTGACATGACGTTGAACTTGCAGGAAACCGAAGAAGGGCTGCAAGGTAGCGTTGAATACAACACAGACTTGTTCGATGAATCGACGATAGAGCGGTTTATAGGGCACTATGAAAAGTTGTTAAGAGGGATAGTAGGCAAGCCTGAGAAACGAGTATCAGAGTATGGGTTACTAAGCGATGCAGAGCTACATACGCAACTGGTAGAGTGGAATAAGACAGAGGTTCCTTATCGGTCAGAGAAATGTATTCATGAGCTTATTGAGGAGCAGGTAAGTAGAAAACCTGACAGTACAGCCATTGAGTGCGATGGTAGAAAAATGACATATAACGAACTGAATGAGCGATCGAATCAGCTTGCTCATTATTTGATTGAACAGGGTGTAGGCCCAGAAATACTAGTTGGAATATGCATTGACCGAAGTATAGACATGATCATTGGGTTGTTGGGAATACTAAAGGCCGGGGGCGCGTATGTGCCGATTGACCCTGGTTATCCAGAGCAGCGAATAAGGTACATTCTCGAAGATTCAGGTGTAGGACTCATACTGAGTCAATCATCTTTATCTGAAGTGATACCGGAGATGGCTCAGAAAGCGGTGTTTTTGGACAAAGATGCAGATTCGAATGGAAATGTTGGTCTGATATCAAAACAATCGACAGAGAACATCGCCACAAAAGACATTCAGCTAAGCTCTAGCAATCTGGCGTACATAATATATACATCGGGCTCCACTGGGAAACCAAAGGGAGTCATGGTAGAGCATGAGCAGTTGGCTAACTTCATGGAGACGGTAAGCCATCTCTATCATTGGAATAGTACCGATAGAATATTGCAATTCGCGACGCTAAATTTTGACATCTCAGTCGAAGAAATATTTGGCACGCTGAGTGTTGGAGCCACTTTAGTGTTGAGAACTGATGCCTGGTTGGCGTCTTCCGTTGTTTTTTGGGAGTTAGCAAAGGAACACGAAATCTCTATTCTGGATCTATCAACAGCTTTTTGGGAGCAGATTATTCCGGACAAGGATAGCGAAATACCTAAAAATATAAAGCAAGTGATATTTAGTGGCGAGAAAGTAAATGCGGAAAAGATAAATGAATGGTTTAGATTAAAAGGAGAACTACCCGAACTAATTAACGCATATGGGCCTACAGAAACTACTGTAACTTCCACGTACATTGTGGTCGAGGAAAACGGAGTAGAAAGTTCAATCGGAAGGCCCGTTGCCAACACTCAAGCTTATGTTGTAGATGGAAACGATAGCCCAGTTCCTATAGGTGTGGTTGGAGAGCTCGTGATAGGGGGAGGAGGTGTAACCCGAGGTTATCTGAATGGTAAGGAACTGACAGAGGAGAAATATTCTGTTTACTCTACTGATTATGTTGATAGTTGTCGTGTATATAGAACCGGCGATTTAGTACGATGGTTACCTAACGGAGAGTTAGATTATATCGGGCGCACTGATAGTCAAGTCAAGGTGCGAGGATTCAGGATCGAGCTGGAAGAGATAGAGAACCAACTTAATCGCCATCCATCAGTAAAATATTGTGCTGTCATTGTAAGGGAAGATCAGCAAACTGAAAAATGCATTGTTGCCTACATTGTGTCTAAAGGGAAAGAAGTTGAGTTACTAAACGTAAATATCCAGACAATGCTTAGGGGGTATTTGTCAGAAAATTTACCGGACTATATGATTCCAAACTGCTTCGTAGAGATGGATAGCCTTCCCCTCACACCAAGTAAAAAACTGGACATCAAGGCGCTACCTATTCCCAAAACAAATCAACTTTTTGATGATGAGTTTATAGCGGCGAGCACAGTATCTGAGATCGAATTGGTCAAAATATGGGCAGATATGTTCAATGTTGACGACAACAGAGTCAGCGTAAAGTCCAATTTTTTCTCGTTGGGTGGGCATTCTTTACTGGCCATCCGTATGGCAAATTCAGTAAGTAAATATTTTGGAGTAGAAATACCTGTAATCGAAATATTTCAATACCCGACAATAGAAAAGCTGGCAAAACACATTGACTCCCAATTGTCATTTGGATGTGGTCATCGGAACATTATTCTACTTAAGGATGGTGACAGTACACCTCTAATTTTTGTGCATCACCCAGGAGGTTACGCATGGAACTATATTGCATTGGCTCAACTTCTCCCTGAGAATATGTGTGTATATGGGCTGCAGTATTCGAATGCGTCAGATGAAGATCTAGCAAAGCTATCAGTAGAGGCAGTAGCTAGATTTCATGTAGAGAATATACTTATTAAGCAGCCAACTGGGCCATATAGACTAATAGGCCATTCAGGGGGAGGGCAGCTAGCGTATGAGATAGCGTACCAATTGCTCGGTCGTAACAAGGTTGTGGACTTCGTAGGTCTAATTGATACATATAATTTCTCTCAGTTAGGGTGTCCGGATAGCGATCAAGGAGCGGTAAAAGTTGCCTTAGGTTTCTTATCAACGGTGATTCTGCAACATCGACCAGAAACAATTCTTGAGAACCTAGAAGCACTATTAAGCGATAAAGGACTAGAAGATCTGCCTGATCTATTTGATTCCCTTGTCGATCTTAAACTTGTCCCATCTGAATATGACCTGGAAACTATTCTCCTGCAATCTCAGTTCTTTTACGCGATGGACAAAGCATGTGCGGAATACGTGCCTCCTCCTCTTCCAACAAATGTGTATCTATATGCAGCATCACTGAAAGATTCGCTTTCAGATCTTGGTTGGAAGGATAAAGCTCATGAAAGGTGGCGAAATCATGGAATCGGTGGCGATCATAAAACTATTCTTGAAGCGCCCCATATCGATTCCCTAGCGGAACACATTTCAACGGATTTAGTAAGTTTGGAAAAATCTACCTCGCTAGTTATTGAACGGTTTGACCCTTTCCACAAGATTAATTACTCAGGCCCAAATTGTGAGAACATTTTTTGTATTCCAGGTGCGGGGAGTAACTCATCCTCCTTTATTTCATTGGCAGGGGTTCTCGATGGAGAGTACAACCTCTTTGGCGCTCACTATAAAGGGCTAGACGGAAACCTGGTGCCCAACTCAACTATACCTGACGCCGCTTGTGAGTACGTTCGTGCTATAAGAGCTATTGCACCAAAGGGCCCTTATCGTCTCGTAGGTCATTCATTTGGTGGGCTTGTTGCAGTGGAAATTGCCTGTCAATTGGAAAAGTTGGGTGAGCAAGTAAAACCGGTGATTCTTTTGGATACTGCCATAGCGAATAAAAATCGGCCTAAAATGCAGAATTTAAGCCGGGTAGAAAAATTTATGGAGTTGGTACATATATTTGAACAGTTGGCTGATAAAAACTATGGAATCAGAATTACAGATTTCACTTATCTGAAGCCAAACGAACAAGTGCTTTTGTTGAAAGAAAAAATGGAGTGGTCCGGAGTGATAAGTAAATCGAATTCACAAAAAGATCTTGAGAGCATCTTAAGGGTGTTTTTCTCTCAATTGGATATTTTATATAAACCTGAAATTCCGTTTTCGGGGAAACTTGTACTTCTATCACCTGAATCGGACTGCAGTAGTTCTGAGTCCAAGAATGATCTAATGCAGTCAGGCAGCTGGTCTGACTATGCTAACAGCTTAACGACGGAGAGGATTAATGGAAATCACATGACGTTGCTACAGAAACCCAATATACATGCGGTCGTGAAATGTATTGAAACATATTGGGATGAGTAATTCAGAACCAATCGCATAACCCGCTAATTTTCAAGTAGGAGCATGACGTGAACAAGTACTGTAAAACACAAAGAAGCCACTTTAGTAAAATATTCGTTGCTACGATGCTTATTGTTGGAATGATTCGTTCGGCCACTCTCGAAGCGGAAAATTTTGATGTGGAAGATCAAGATTTAATCGAAGCATTCCTCTATAGCTGTTCACATTGCTTCGACATGGAGCCGTTGATAGTTAGATGGCAGAGAGAAAATACAGATGCAAAATTTACCAGAGTTCCCGTAGTAGGTGGAGATGAAGCTGATGACATGCTTTCATCTTGGACGTTCGCTAAGACATATTACACATTTGGCGAAATGGGTGTATTGGAAGAAATGCATAGAAACTATTTCACAGCAATTCATATTGAAAGAAGAAACCTGAATTCCTTTTCGAAAATATTGGAGTTCGTATCGGAGCATGAACTGGATACTAATACATTCCAAAGTATCTATAATTCTGAAAGCGTGCGTCAGAATGTATTGAAAGCTCGAGAGTACACTACTCGGCAAGGGTTAGATGAAACTCCAACGTTCATAGTCAGGGGTAAAGAGCATCTTTTACTAAACATGTTCGAGGGAAATGCCGCAAGATTGCTGATTAACGTAGATTTTTTATTGCGCAAGCCAGAATCAGAATAAACGGCAAAAATACTTGTAATTGAATTAACTAACTAGAAACTTTGCGTTTAAGGATTACTAATGATTAAAGTTAATATATCGGCAACAGCCGCGCTCTTACTGATATTTGCACTGTATCTCTCTGATTCCCGTGGGGCGACCAGTGTTCAC
The DNA here is from genome assembly GCA_002733575.1 of Blastopirellula sp. GTDB lineage: Bacteria > Planctomycetota > Planctomycetia > Pirellulales > Pirellulaceae. Next base: position 45,768 of record NVWB01000011.1, read on the forward strand.
GAACTCACGATTGTATATACGGGTGGATTGAATGGAGAGCTTGAGCCGTGTGGTTGCGCAGAGGAATCCGACGTGGGTGGAATCCGACGAAGGGCTACAGTGATCGACCAGCTTAGGCAACATAACGAAAATATGATTCTTATATCTGGGGGTGGGTTAATCAGCAGCAATTCCTGGCAAGATAAGATTAAAGCTGGATACATCTTCTCTGCGATCAAAATGATGGCGTATGATAGTGTTAGTGTTCAGTGGCGCGATCTCGCCTTTGGCGAAGGTTTCACTCAATCGGGAAATATCCCGTGGGTGACTAGCAACTGGGCTGGTAATGGGTTTGAAAAGGTACAGTCAATCGAGAGGGGTGATACGGTAATTAGCGTTTTTAGCTGGTTGGACGATGATACAGCGCCGGAAACAGAACCTAATAGACTTGCAGCCACTGTTGCCAAATCTCCAATTGCGTTTAATCAGAAATTACTGCAAGCGAAGCAGAGAGGGGAGGTTACTATTCTTACTACTACGGCTGACATAAGTAAAGTTGAACAGAATATTAGCTTGTCACATGTTGATATATTATTGCTTCCAAGTAGTAATGAGAAATATGAAGATCCACGCTTCGTGAATGAAACATTAGTATTGAATTATGGAACTCGCGGGATGAGAGTTGGAAAACTTACAATTGAAATTGACGGCGGAGTAATATTGAATACAATTCAACATGAAGTATTTACATTGGACAATTCTGTCAATGATTCTCCGCATTTCGATTCTTGGTATGAGCAATACAATAACGAAGCTCGCAATCAATACTATGCACGGTTAGAGTTCAATCAGGCAGAAAGTTCCGGAGTAAGCAAATTTGTTGGGGCATCAGGATGTGCCGGCTGTCACGAGAAGGAACATGCTATATGGAGTAATAGCAATCATGCAGCTGCATTCAAAGTACTGCAGTTAGTTAGCAAGCAATTTGACCCATCATGTATTGGATGTCATTCAGTAGGTTTTGAAAAGCCAGGAGGATTTATTGATATGTCGGCAACAGAGCATCTGGCCAATGTACAGTGTGAGTCCTGTCATGGACCGGCTCGAGATCATTTTTCTAGCGGGGGTATTCAAGCGACCTCAAATTCGGCTCTAAGTTCGCAACAGATTTGCCAGCAATGTCATGTCGGTGATCACAGCCCCAAGTTCGAGTTTGAAAACTACTGGCCCAGAATTGCCCATTAGAGGGTTATAGGGAGCTAATTACTTATGCTGCCTTACCCACACAGGTGAATCTAGTACAGTTCAGCTTCTTTGATTCGACGTTTAGGAATAGAAATTCCGTAATTCGTTATTCTTCCGCGCTGACTAACTAAGGCAATCGACTCTCTTAATCGATTAAGTCCGTCAAGCAATTTTTCTTCAGGAATAGTAAGAGCGGGCATCAGCTTAACAACTTCATCTCTTGGTCCACATGTCTCCAAAATAAGCTGCGATTTAAAACAGTTTTGCATTGTCAGCTTCGCTTCTGCTGGACTACGAAAGACTAGTCCCTGTATCAAGCCTCGTCCACGGACTGATTCTATGATATGGCAATAACGAGCTGCCATTTCGGTCAGCTTTTGGGAGAGGATTCTAGATTTTTGGGCTATATCGCTTGCAAAGTCATTGGTCGCCCAGTAGTGATCCAATGTTTTGGTGGCGGATACCATGGCCAAATTATTTCCTCTGAACGTACCATTGTCTTCTCCGGGTGACCAGACATCCAACTGAGGTCTAAGAAGCATCAATGCCATAGGAAATCCGTATCCGCTTAATGATTTCGATAAGCATACAATGTCAGGAACTATTCCACTGAGGTCGAAGCTGAAGAAGTCTCCCGTTCGGCCACAGCCCATTTGAATGTCATCCACCACCATCAATATACCCATTTCTTTTGTGAGTTTCCTAATCTTTCTTAACCATTCTATCGAAGCAACATTAATCCCGCCTTCGCCTTGAATTGTTTCTAGGAAAATTGCCGCTGGCAACTCAAATCCATTGCCAGGCTGGCTAAGCATCTCCTCAAGATATGAAAAGCTATCTCCGCCATTAGAGAGAAAATCGTCAAATGGCATTCTTATTACGCCGTCCGATGGAGTATGATTCTGACGATGGTTCTTAGATGCTGTAATACTAAGGGAACCGGCGGACATTCCGTGAAACGAGTTGGTGAACGCGACTACAGACTTTCTGCCGGTGTATTTTCTAACTAATTTCAGGGCGCTTTCAATAACGCTTGTTCCTGTGGGGCCTGTGAACTGTAGCTTGTAATCAAGATTTCTTGGTTTCAAAATCCTTCGATCGAATGTATTTACGAACGACCTTTTTGCTTTGGTATATAGATCCAGACTTAGTATTACACCGTCTTCATCAATATAATTGCTAACCGCCTGCTTTATCTCTGGATTGTTGTGGCCATAATTCAAGCTTCCGGCTCCCATCAAGAAGTCCAAGTACTTAACGCCATTTTCATCAGTTATCTCGCTTCCCTTAGCTTTGTGGAATACGTTATCGAAGTTACGGCAATAACTGCGAACTTCTGATTCAAAAAATTCAATGGGCTTGTCTGTAGTAGGTAAGGATTTAGTGTTCATACATAATTACTCAAATTGTCTTCTGATTAACGGAATTTGATTGTGATCAGAGCTTAGGGCCATGGTCCGTCAGTAATGGCAGTGTATTGTATTTTTCAGCGATGAATTAGTTTGGCAAATTGAGACATAATAGATAGTTGCCATCCTTTTTGAGAATTTGCATCTTGACAATGATTTAAGGCCTGATGGACATTTCTCAATAGCGGGAGACATAAGAGACTCTCTAAGCTATTGAAAACACTGGTAAAGGGCTTAATGTAGAGCATGACACGAATATATCATACGATAGATGTTGTTGAACCTATAAGAACATATAGAATTTGAAATTCAATAGGAAGAGGGCGGTTGAATTAGATCTTAGGAGTGTCTTTTTAGAGCCACCAGCAAGTCTTCTGGTTCAATGCCCATTAACTTCATTCTATGAATAATTTCTGGGATCTCCGTTTTTAGAAAATGTTCTCTTTTTGATCGCATGAGCAATTTTTGCGCGCCTGGCCGGACATATAAACCGATCCCCCGCTTAGTCTGTAAAACTTCTACAGTGGTAAGTTCCTGATATGCTTTAGCAGCCGTCAGTGGGTTGATTTTGAACTCGAGAGCAACTTTTCGCGCAGATGGTAGCAAATCTCCATCATTAAACTTTCCTGATAGAATCCAATTGACTATTTCGTCCATCAACTGACGATAGATAGGTTGTTTCTCGTCCCAATCTTTGTTCATTGTTTCATTAGTGCGCATATCCTGCTTGCGAAGTATTTGTAATAACCAACCTGTAGCATTGATTCTGTACTCTTGGAACCCGTAATCAGATAATGAGCCAGAACACTCTGCAACTTTGTTCTAAGCTGCATCGCTTCTTTATGTTTTACGAAATATGTATCCACTTAGAATTGCCGCCCGCTTTTTTGTAGATGCAACACTACTATCTCATCAGGTCAGCCAGTCATATTCACACCCATATTGTCCTTATCGTACTATTCATACCTAAGTATAGCGGCTGGGTGTGCTTTAGCGCTTTTCCAAGCTTGAAACCCGACAGACAGCGAAGCGATTGACACCGATATCAGCAGGCTAATTAGGAATGGTGCTATAGTAATTGATGCCTGAACGCTGAACAGGCTTATGTAGGCATTTGCAGCCACATAGCTGAGAGGCCATGAAATGGCATTGGCTATCAATACAGGTTTAGCGAAATCTAGTAGTAACATGCGCAGAAGTCGTGTTGAGCTCGCACCCATTACCTTTCTTATGCCCACCTCTTTTCGGCGAATATTTGTAATGAATGTTGCATTTCCGAGTAACCCAATACTAGCTATCACAAAACCAAAAATGGATAAGAGAGTGATGAACATTCCTAGGCTTACAAAAATCTGGTATGAACTGTAAAACAAATCATCCAGGAATCTGTACTGTAGGCTTACACCAGGTGCGAGGTTTTCCCAGGTACTCTCCATGTGCCTGATTGCAGCACTTAGCTCCGACCTAGTACTTCGTATGATCACATATCTCAATCTGTCTGGCTGTAAGCTATATACGTTTCCTCTTAAGCCAAACCTTGCATAGTCGATTATTTGAAATTTCTGCTGTCCGGTAACGCCTATTATCGTTTGTGCAATTGCGATTGGTGAGTCCACGAGAGGAGGGCTTAGATGTCGATAAATAACCTGGCCAATTGCATCTTCAGCACTTTCGAAGCCTAATGCTTTTATTGTGGCTCGATCCACTACGATGGAATATGGGCCTAAGGCTAGTGCGGCTGTGTCAGAAGGGGCTGGAAATGAGTCACTGGCTCGGCTTTCATCGTATTCTCTTCCTGCTATAAATGGAACATCTAGAGTTTTCGCGAAATTAAACCCCACGATTTGATTGACAACCCTAATTTTCGCTGAATTTTGGTCAGGAGACGTAGATAGGGAAATATCAGTGAACCCTAAGGACCAGGGTGTAGTTGCGGTTAATGTTGTTGATAGAATACCTGGGTGATTCTCTAATTCGGATTGAAGCACGGAAGGGTCTACATCGACATTAATCATTGAGACAGTAATAGCCATTTTTGGATCTGCAGTATCTCCATCTAATTGCTCTGTCATCATTTGATTTTGATTGAACACCACAAATGAAAAGATAATAAGAGTTCCAGAAATCAAAAACTGTGTTCCAACCATAATTGATCGCAGTTTTCCAGAGTATCCACTTGCTCCTTTAGGTCTCAATAGCGTAACCAAGGGCACAGTGACCGTTCGGATCGCGGGATAGGAACCAGCGATTGCAATTACTACGGCCAAGGCTAGTAGTAATCGAGTCCATAGAGAGCCATCAAGAAGTAAGCTGCTATTGACTCCAACAAAACCTCTGCTATCGGCAGCATTCATAATTAACCAAAGTAGAATAAATGCGAGAATCAATGGCATTAGGATAAATATTAGGCACTCCAGACTGTATTGAAGTACTAAAAGCCATCGCTTCGCACCGAGAATTTTTTGCACGCCTATTTCCTGGCTGCGAATTGAGAGTTGCGCTATTGTCAAATTCGAATAATTTAGACAGGCTACCAGCAAAATTAGATAACCCGCAGCGGAAATGATTGAGCTTACATCGATGCTGCCAAATACAGAATTAACCAATGAAACAGTCAGTTTGTTTAATGGCTGAATAGAATAGCTCAATGTGTAATCTGGGTTCTTTGGTACTACTCTCTCAGTAAAGTTATCTAATCTGTTCTGAAACGCTTCTTCATTTATGTTGTCTCCCGGTGGAAATTGGAGGTATGTGTAGTAAAGAATATTATTCCAGTCGTCAGCATTGGAATTGCCGTAGGCTGCAGTTCTTCTAGGTCCCATAATCCGATCGTGGACTTCGATAGGTACAATTAGATCTGAAGAAAGTGCCTCAAATGCTGATTCAATATGCGATGGTTTTTCAAATTTTCGAATTACGCCAACAATTGTTACATCAAACTGATTTGCTAGAAGCAAATTCTGTCCAATTACATCAATTGTACCAAATGTTTTTCTAGCGGCGTTCTCTGAAATCAGAGCTGTATTGGGCTGCAGATTCGAACTATTAAGTGCGCCGGACAACATCTCCAAAGGAAAGATATTCAGGAATCCATTTTCAACAAAACGAATACCCATTGAGATAGAAGTATCATCAAACTTGACATCTGTTTCAGTTGGAGGAGTAGCTCTTACTACCTGCTCTAGTTCTGGAAATTCTGTCCGGAGATACGCTGATAGAGGCTGGCTTACCATAGGTAATGCACCTCCTCCACTAGCGGTCTCTACGGATCGAATAAGAGTGTAGATGCTGTCGGCGTTTGGAAAATGCTTGTCGAAGCTATTTATATAGTTTGAAAGAGACATGGTGAGGACAAAGCATACAAATCCAAAAACCAAGCTAACTAGATTAATAAACGAGTGGAGCTTAAAGCGAAAAAATGCAGTAAACGCCATTCGTACTATGTGCATAAGAATTAGCATAAGACCCTCCAGGATCGTGCTGTTTCAGAATAGGTTGTTTATCGTTCTTCTGTAATCAGGATTAACTACAGCTTAACGTCAGATATCTAGAGACTTGTCTCTATTGAGCGCTAAGAATCTCTCCGTCTAACATTTGAATAAGGCGATCAGCCCTCGCACCATGGTTAGGTGAATGAGTTACCATAAGTATTGTTGCACCTTGATCTTTAAGGATGTCGAGCATGTTCATCACATCGTCGCCATTTTTTGTATCCAAATTGCCTGTTGGCTCATCTGCTAGTATAAATTTAGGGTCGCCTACGATGGCTCTAGCTATTGCAACACGCTGTTGTTGTCCGCCAGAAAGTTCAAGAGGTTTATGTTTTGCTCTCTCCGACAAATCAACAAGCTCCAGCGCTTCTCGAACACGAATTTTGCTCTCCTTTCTTGGCATGTTCATGTATAACAAAGGTAAATTGACATTCTCTTCTACGCTTAGGTCGTCGATCAGGTTGAAATTTTGAAAGATGAAACCAATGTTATTTTTCCGGAAGTTGACTAGTTCGTCTTCTTTTTTATTGCCTAGTTCATGGCCATTGAAGAGATAGCTTCCACTAGTTGGAGAGTCAATCATGCCTAGTACATTGAGCAATGTAGACTTACCACATCCAGATGGGCCCATTACCGCTACAAACTCTCCCTTTTCAATAGTTGCATTTATATTGTTCAGGGCAGCTGTTTCCATATGAGCTGTATTATAGACTTTGCAAAGATTCTCTAGTTTGATCACAATGTTGCCTCGCTTGGTATAGAAAATTAATTCAACAATAATTTTTCGGCTTCAATGAAACCGGAGTAAGAGGAAGTGATAACTCTATCGCCTTCCAATAGACCCGATACCACTTCAACGTTATTTGAATTCCGACGACCCAGTTGTATTTCACGTCTGGATGCAGTATTTGAGTCTTCGTTGAGCACAAAAACCCAAAGACCACCAGTATCATCATAGAATGCGCCATTTGGAATCATCAGCGTTTGAGTGGAGTCTCCGACTGTTAATCTCAGCCTAGTTGATTGTCCGGTTCTGAGGGTGTTCGGAAGAGTGCCCGACACTAAGTCAACTTCGAATTGGCGGTTATGGACTTCAGGATATATTTTGGCGACGGTGAATTGATGCGTCTGGCCATCTATTTCTGCATCCGCTTCTTGGCCAATACTCACCCGAGAAAGATAAAACTCATCAATTAGAGCCGATATTTTGAATGAGTCGATTTGATCTATTTTAATAATTGGTTCACCCTGGCTTTTGGTCTCTCCATTCTCGGCTTCTAATGAGGTAACTTGTCCATCGATTGGTGCAACCAAGGTTAGATCCTTCAAGTTCTCTCGTACTATGCCAATATTCTGATTTAACATGTTCACAGACGATTGGAGTGTATTGATGTGCGTGCTTTGAGCGAGGTCATTCACACGCTGTGACTCTGTTACGGCGTCTCTCAGTGCAAGCTGATAATTGAGTTCAGTCTCTACATCATCGAATTGAACTTGAGTGATTGCGCCGGTTCCCACTAGTGTTCGATAACGTTCTGATTCACGGCTCAATTTCTCGATACGGTAATTAATATCTATCAAGTCTCGCTTATTAGTCAGCTCTCTCTGTTCGATCGAAAGTTTAGTCACGCTTAAGTTGTTTAACTGCTCTGCTAGTTGGGCCTCGCGTCCTATGACTTCAAGCTGTAGGGTTGGGTTTGAGAGTTCGACCAAACGCTGACCTGCGACTACAAAATCGCCTACTTCGACATATACTTTGGTGACTTGTCCACCATTGAGCGCATCCATGTATACGCTGTTTTCTGGCACGACGGTTCCCGTAACAGGAACAAAATCCTGGAATAAATCCGTTACAACGGACGAAATTGTTATTCGATCACTGGAAACCCGGCTGGTGGGTTCATGTCCATATTTGACATACCCGTAGCCGAGTGATCCTGCGAAAAATAGCATGGTTGAGATGACAATAACCCGGGATCTACTCATTATTGGAGCACTAATACTTCGGTCCATATGAGTAAATTTGTCAGTCTTAGAGTTCTCTTCCAAAGAATGTCCTAGTCCTAGTTGTTCGCGTTTCTTTGCTAATGCTGCTGTTAAATGAGCCATAGTATCGTCACTGTTATACATAAGTAATACACTGCTCATAAATATAAGCACGTATAGTAATCCGTGTCAACTCTATATTGTGTTTTTTCCTGAAGCCAAGGATTGATGCTGTGCTACCAGGATCAGACGTCATTCCAAGATTTATTAAGACACTTACGGGTTTCACACATCCCCTATGTCGGTATAACAATTCTAGCCATGATTCTTATTGCTTAGTACTTGTGAGAATAGACAGGTAATAAAGGTGTCGGTTTCTGGCTATAGTGTCATCCAACATCACTAAACGATGCTTAACAGGCTGAGAAAATTAGAGCAATGCGTAGGCAGTGGTTACGCGAATTACCTATTTTCTTGAAAAGGAATAATCGAATTCGGCACTCTTCATATGTCTCAATTAGCGACTGATACAACAACACCTATCCCAATTACCGGCCTAGGAATTACTTCAGCAATTGGCCAGGGCAAGGATGATTTTGCTCGAGCACTATTTGAGGGAAAGAGTAGGTTCGAGATCATGAGGCGTCGCGGAAGACAGATCGACTCGGACTTTATTGGGGCGGAAATTGCCGATTTCGAATGCGCTACTGTTAAATCTAATAGTAGGTATCGAACGGCATCATTTTCAAGTCAGACTGCGATTTCAACATTAGCTGAAGCGTGGTCTGATGCAGGACTGGACAGATACGATCCTAAGCGTATTGGGCTAATAGTTGGAGGGAGTAATGTTCAACAACGAGAGAATATGCTGTTACAGGATCGGTATAGAGAAAACCCCATGTTCGTTAGGCCAACCTATGGATTTACATTTATGGACACGGACATTTGCGCAAGCTGCACCTCGGTTTTCGACATCAAAGGGATAGCTTTTACTGTTGGCGGCGCATCTGCCAGCGGTCAACTGGCGATCATTGAAGCGGCTGAAGCTATAAGATCTGGCAGGGTAGACATCTGTATAGCGCTGGGTGCGCTGATGGATATCTCCTATTGGGAATGTAGAGGACTACGTTCTCTAGGGGCAATGGGTTCTGACAATTTTGCTAACCAACCAAAACTGGCTTGTAGACCGTTTGATAAAGACACGGATGGATTTATTTATGGTGAAGCATGTGCGGCTGTAGTTTTGGAATCCGCCAGTGTATGCCAAGAAAGGGGTAAGTCATCTTATGCACATTTGAGTGGCTGGGCGACACACATAGATGGCAGTCGAACTACGGCACCAAGTCTAGAGGGAGAAATTTCGGTCATAAAAAAGGCCTTGTTGATGAGTGGGTTAACTCCCAAACAGATTGACTACGTCAACCCTCATGGCACTGGCTCCCCTATCGGTGATAGGACGGAGTTAGAAGCATTGGCTACATGTGGTCTGGACAGAGCTTACATTAATGCAACCAAATCAATTACAGGACATGGCTTATCGGCAGCAGGGGCCGTGGAAGTTTTGTCAACATGCCTCCAGATGAATCAAAGTAAGCTGCATCCCTCATTAAACATGGCGGATCCTATAAATACAGATTTCAATTGGGTGGGCTGTGAGTCAAAAGATGCAAATCTACAGCATAGTTTGAGCTTGAGTATGGGGTTTGGAGGCATTAACACAGCAGTTTGTTTGAGTAAGGCTGCGTAACGGAATTAATAGGTGATCAAATGGTAGAAGTCGGTATTGAGGACATGCACTTTTTTGGGGGTAATGCGTATTTAGATGTATCGGAGTTGGCAGATTACAGGCAATTGAACCCTGATCGATTCGCTAAACTCCTCATAAAAGAAAAGACCGTTCCTCTACTTAGTGAAGATCCAATTACGTTTGCCGTTAATGCCGCAAAACCAATAATCGATGGCTTAAGTGCAAAGGATATAGACAGTATCGAATTATTGATCACGTGTACTGAGTCTGGAATTGATTTTGGGAAATCTATAAGTACCTATGTTCATGACTATTTGGGATTGAGTAAAAATTGTCGGATGTTTGAATTGAAACAGGCCTGTTATTCCGGAACAGCGGGTTTCCAAATGGCTGTAAATTTCATTTTGTCTCAAACTTCTCCGGGCGCTAAGGCCTTGGTGATTGCTACCGACTTGTCCAGGCACACCGTAGAGAAAGGCAAGGATGTCAGTGTAATGGATTGGAGTTACGCCGAACCTAGCACTGGAGCTGGAGCTGTAGCATTACTAGTAAGTGAGATTCCGAGCATATTTAAGGTCGATGTTGGCGCTAACGGCTACTACGGATACGAAGTTATGGATACCTGTCGTCCTCTCGCAGACAGTGAGGCAGGAAACGCGGATCTTTCACTACTTTCCTATTTGGACTGTTGTGAGAAGGCGTTCCTGGAATATGCAAAACGAATCAATCAAGTTTGTTACAAAAATTCCTTTCAATATCTTGCTTTTCACACGCCCTTTGGAGGAATGGTAAAGGGAGCACATAGATCGAATATGCGAAAGATTCTCGGTGCCAGCCCAATTGAAATAGACGAAGACTTTAATAACCGCGTGCTTCCAGGGCTAAACTATTGCCAAAGGGTGGGTAATATTATGGGGGCGACAGTATTGCTATCCTTGCTCAGTACCATTTGTAATAGTGATTTCCGCTTGTCCAAAAGGATTGGGTGTTTTTCCTATGGTTCGGGTTGTTGTTCAGAGTTCTATAGCGGCGTCGTGGATGCAAGTGATGCGCAGCGATTAAGAAAGGAATTAATTGAAGCTCAGCTCGATGGTCGTTACCAGTTAACAGTGGATGAATACGAAGATTTACTCTCCGATAATTCAAATGTCTCTTTCGGAACGCGTAATTGTGAGCTAGAAAAATACGCGCCATCCAACTATATCTCGTCAGAATTAGCAACACCGCAACTATTCCTTAAAAAAATTAAAGACTTTCACCGAGAATACACGTGGACGACTTAAACTATAAAAGCCTTCGAGTAACACTGCAGGACCGCAGTTGCTTCATACGTTTACAGCGCTTGGGTAACAATAACTCAATTGACGGTGTGATGATCAGAGAGCTTACGGACTTGTATAGTCGCTTGTCACAGTCCGCAATTACGGTAGCAATTTTAGAAGGTTCTTCGGAAGTGTTCTGTAGCGGGGCAGATTTCAAATTGATTTCTGGAGAAAGGATGCAAGATGATGAGTTGATGCTGGATCCTGCTCAACTTTACGAACTTTGGTTGCTTATGACTACGGCACCGCTGATCACTGTTTCGCACGTCACGGGTAGTGTAAACGCTGGAGGTATGGGATTCATCGCGGCTAGTGATCTAGTTATAGCCAACACGTCAGCTACATTTTGTTTGTCCGAACTGCTATTCGGCCTAATTCCTGCGTGTGTGATGCCTTTTCTAATCCGTAGAATTGGTGTTAGTGAAGCGCACTATCTTGCACTTTCATCCATAACTATTACAGCCGAGAGCGCAAAGAATTGCGGGCTTGTAAATGTTTGCGATTCTCATAGTAATCAATTGCTTCGCAGACATCTTAGTAGGCTAGAAAAGCTATCTAAAAAAACCATCTCACGATACAAGTCATTCATAAACGAACTGGCACCAATTCCAAATTCAATGAAGGAAATCGCAGTGCGGACAAATAAGGAAGTCTTTACGGATGCTGAAAATCTTCATGCAATAAACGAATTTGTAAGCAATGGCATTTATCCTTGGGAGAACACTAAGTATGCAGAATAAATCTGTCTCATTGGAGTATGTAGGCTCAGACATTGCCGTAGTAACAATGCAAGATAAAGTTAGCAAAAATGCGTTTTCTGAGGAGCTAATTGACGGGCTGACCTCTGCTTTCGAGTCGATTGAATACGAAGGCAATTGTAAGGCGGTCATACTCACTGGATATGATACTTACTTTGCTTCGGGAGGTACGATCGATAGTTTACTCGCGTTGCATGAAGGCAGGAAAAAGTTTACAGATTTTGCTTTATACGAATTGCCGTTGAAGTGTGAAGTTCCGGTGATAGCTGCTATGCAGGGGCATGGTATTGGAGGAGGGTTTGTAATGGGACTATTTGCTGACTTCATAGTGATGAGTCAGGAAGGAGTATATACCACGAATTTTATGAATTATGGATTTACTCCCGGTTTTGGCTCCACCTATATTTTGAAGAAGAAACTGGGATTTGGTCTGGCTCAAGAGATGTTGATGAGCGGAGGAAGTTATCGTGGATTTGAGCTGGAGAAGCGAGGAATACCCTTTGCAGTGGAACCGCGAGTTGCGGTGATGCCTCGCGCTATGAAAATCGCAACCTCTCTTTCGGAGAAACCAAGAAGATCATTGAAAATCTTAAAAAGGCATCTGGTAGATGAGATTTTAATGGCTCTACCAGAAATAGAAGAAAAAGAATTAGTAATGCATAAACAAACCTTTCATACACAGGAGGTTAAAGAAAGGATAGAAACACTATATGGCAAGTAGTGGATAGAAAGGCCGGTAATCCCCATTCGGTGTATTTCACAAGTATCACGATGACATGGGGAAAAACTATTAGAGGAACGTTGTTCCTAGGAGGTAATAAATGAGTGCTCAACAAATATTCGATTATCTAACAAGTTCCATATTAGATGTAGTGCCAGAGTTGAACGAACACGAGTTTAGAAAAAACGATAGTTTAGTGAATCTCGGAGTGGGATCTATGGAGAGAGCTGACATAATTATTATGGTGTTAGAAAAGTTGAGGCTAAAAATTCCATTAGCAGAGACCTATGGTCCGAATAATTTGGGAGAATTGGCGGATCTGTTGCAGTCAAAATCTCAGATTTCTTGAGCTAACTACCTAGGTTTTAACAGGGTTAAGCAGTTGAAAACAGTAGGCTGGCCAATTTTCATTCATTTCATCATGACTTTATTGCCAGTAAAAGCCTGATTGCAAAAAAAACAGAAATTGACTGTTTTCGAGGAGATTCAGAATGTTGGTTTATATTTTTCCGGGGCAGGGCGCCCAAAAAGAGGGGATGGGGAAAGAATTATTCGATCAGATATCTGAGTTTTCAGCGATCGAAGAAGACATCAATCAATTGTTAGGATATTCAGTTAGAGATTTTTGCCTAAATGCGACAGGGGACGATTTTAATAATACAAAGTATGTGCAGCCATGTTTGTATCTCGTAAATGCACTTCATTATTATGATCTGATCAACAAGGGGCAACGACCAAACGTAGTCGCGGGGCATAGCCTTGGTGAATACAACGCATTACTGGCTGCAGGTGCCTTTGATCTTATTACTGGATTAAAATTGGTGAGACGGCGCGGACAACTCATGTCACAAATTCGCAACGGCACGATGGCCGCAGTAATAGGTCTTGAGCCAGATGCTATCGGTGATGTGGTCAAGGCGCACGGATTGCAGAATATAGATTTCGCCAATTACAACTCACCTATGCAAACAGTTATATCTGGAAATTCAGGAGAGATTGAAACGGCGAAAACCTTGCTCGTTGAAGCGGGAGCAAAGATGTGTGTTCCACTGCGTGTTAGCGGAGCCTTTCATTCACGATACATGAAAGAAATAAGCCATGGATTTTCACGGTATCTAGATAACTTTAGCTTCAATCAGCTCGAGATTCCCGTAATTTCTAATGTGACTGCTAGACCGTATCCTAATGTAGATCATGATCACGCCATAAAGTCATTGCTGGTTCGTCAGATGTCAGAGCCAGTACAGTGGAACATGAGTATTCAGCTGTTGCTGACAGAAGGCGCAACAAACTTTATAGAGATTGGGGGCGCTAATATATTGACGCCGCTTGTGCGGCAAATTAAATCATGTGTTGCAGCGTGAATTAATAGGACGTTTCTAGGAACGGCGTCACAAGCCTTTCTATTTCAACTTAGCATAAGAATGATTACTAATGGATAGGTTTAAGGAGAGGGAATGAAATATCAGTCGATGGCTGATTTTACAGAATATTCAAATTCTATTACAGCAGAATCACTTGGCAGTAATGCTTTTCGAGAGCGCTATGCTAGTAAATATGCGTATGTTGTTGGTGCGATGTACAAAGGAATATCTTCCAAAGAACTTGTAGTTGCCTCTGGAAAGTCTGGAATTCTTAGTTTTTTTGGAACTGGCGGGATTTCAATAGAAAAAATTGCGGAGTCTGTAGAGTATATACAGGAGCGACTGGAGCAAGGGCAGCCTTATGGGATGAACCTGCTGAACAATATTGAACGTCCTGAATTGGAGATGCAAGTCGTAAATACTTTCTTGGAGTATAGAGTTAGAAATGTTGAAGCGGCTGCTTATATGCAAATCACAGCGCCACTTGTTAAATATCGCGTATCTGGTTTGAGACGTAATTCTGAAGGAAATGTAGAAGCTGTCAACCAAGTAATGGCGAAGGTTTCTCGCCCTGAAGTGGCTGAAGTTTTCATGCGGCCTCCACCGAAATCGATCATAGAAGAATTACTCAAAAGCGGCCAGATAAACGAAGCAGAGGCTCTCATGTCGCGAGAAATACCTGTTGCACATGATATTTGTGTAGAGTCAGATTCGGGTGGTCATACGGACCAGGGCAATGCCTACGTGCTTGTTCCAGCAATTCGAAGTCTTTCGATTGAGGTAATGAATCAACAGAGTTATTCGAAAAAGTTGTGTATCGGAGCCGCAGGCGGAATTGGAACTCCTGAGGCAGCAGCAGCAGCTTTCATACTAGGAGCAGATTTCGTGCTTACTGGGTCTATAAATCAGTGCACTGTTGAAGCCGCCACTAGTGACGAAGTGAAGAATATATTACAGAATCTGGACATACAAGATACAGGCTATTCCCCGGCTGGTGATATGTTTGAGATTGGAGCCAAGATGCAAGTTGTCAAGCGTGGGACATTTTTCCCTGCTAGGGCAAACAAACTTTATGAATTGTATTTGCAACATGATTCTATAGATGAATTAGATAGCAAAATGATTCAGAAAATTCAGAATAAGTACTTTAAGCGATCAATTGAGGAAGTGTGGTCAGAAACTAAGAGCTATTACAAAAAATCGATTCCCCACAAATTAGAAGAAATCGAAAACAATCCCAAAAAGAAGATGGCTTCCATATTCCGATGGTATTTCGTCCATTCAACTCGACTTGCCATGAAAGGAGTTCGAGATCAGGTTGTGGATTATCAAATTCATTGCGGGCCTGCTTTAGGAGCATTCAATCGTTGGGTTAAAGGGACAGAGTTAGAGGACTGGCGGAATCGAGAAGTTGCTCAGATAGGGAAGCTCATCATGCACGAAACTGCAAGCTTTCTGGAAGAGCGTGTGTCCATGCTTGGATACAAACCAGTTTGAGTTAAATTGGTGTGAGCAATGGAATAGATGCCTATAAGCTCTACATTTATGAATCTAGTTGACGAGTCCTTCGTATATAACTTCCCAGATCAGAAATTAAGATGGGAATAATTTTACAGCCACTATTAGTTTTGAGGCAAATTCTTTTAGGATGAAAGATATTGTTGCAGATAATATTCGTAATGTAGTTAGTCAAAACTTCAATGGGCGTCTCGCCTGTTCTTGTAAAAATATAAGTACAATATGTGAAAGTTTGTTCCCTGATGAAGCAAGGAGTATTCAGAATTCTGTAGCGCGAAGAAAGAAGGAGTTTGCGGTCGGTAGAAGCTGTGCTCGCTCAGCGCTTTCCAATCTAAACTTTCCGCCGTGTGCAATTCCAGTTGGAGAATCTCACGAACCTATTTGGCCTAAAAAAATCACTGGCTCAATAAGCCACGACGGGGATTACTGCGTAGCAGTAGCTGCTTTTGTTCATGATATTAGATTGATTGGGATTGATCTGGCGAAATCAGAGCCATTGGATAAGAATCTGATTGAGTTAATTTGCACACCAGAAGACATCAGCAACGTTAATAAATATGGAGAGCATAATTATATAGCGGATCCGTATAAAGCCATTTTTTCAGTTAAAGAGTCAATTTTTAAGTCACTATTTCCAGTGGTAGGTTGTTACTTTGATTTCGGCGACGTGTCCGTCAAATTGAAACTTGATGGTACGGCGCTAATTGAGTTGAAAAACGACGAATTGTTCGCCCATCTTAGGCCGAAACTAAAGGCAAGGTACTATTTGATTCAGACGTACATATTCTCTATCGTATGGTCAATATAGTGGAAATGAATGAAAACGGGGTTAGATGTTGAATTGAATCCAAAGCTGACCCGCTAGTTCTCATATTTTAATCGAATATTGACTGTTGGGGTGACGGTCTCCTGTTAAAAAGTACCACTGTGAATGAGAATAACTGGCATGATTTGGCTTGAACGAAGGTATTAGAAAAATGTGAAGGCTGTAATAAAAATGTGCCAAAATTTGAATAAACGATAGTAAAGGAGCCTAAATATCTCTCAAAAACCATACTGAGCAAGAACGAAAGTTATTGATAAATTAAGGCTTTAGGTTTCACAAATGGCTCTACGAACTAGGGGCGAACGTTCAATCAATTGCGGATAACTAAATAGGCTGCCCCGCCTGTTAAAAGCACCTGTTCGATGTCGATTAGATCGAAACGATATTGTGCATTGCAAAGTTCACAAGTAACTTCGACTTCCCCTTTTTTCTCTAGTATATCTGTTACTTTGGCTCTACCGAGTGAAAGCAACATCCCGCTGGTGTGCTCCCGTGAACAACTGCAAAAAATCGACCGTGCTGGGATCGAAAAGCCGCACTGTTTCTTGATGGAAGAGTCGATGCAAGCGCTCGACTAAAGAGATTTGCGCAGCCAATTGCAATATGCGACCCCAGGTATCATTGTCTGTAGACTCCAGGCAACTTTTGGATGAACATACCGCTTACATTTTTCTCGTCGCAGGCCAACCAATACCGGGTCGCTAGCTGCTCGGATGTGGCGAAATAGTACTCCAGCACTTCTGAGAATTTTGTTCCCCGCAGTGGCGCGATTCCTTGATAAGGTTCGGCGCCTTTCGTCTTAATGGTAATAACAAGACTGTCGCTACCAAAGATCTCTTGAATATTCATTTGCTCTTCAATTTTTTCATCTTCTGGTTGCAAGATTATCGATGTTCGATACTCATCTTCCACCAGTCCAAGACTATTGGCCCTGGTGCTATAGTCATCTGGGTCAGCAATTTCTGGAAGTTGAAACTGGCTTGCTGTGGCAAGCACTCGCCCTTGTTCTGGTGAGATAATCAGCTTCTGGACGTCATCGGGTCTTTCAAGTGGGGTAAACACACAATGGCTTCTCCATGCATTAGTGTCCCCGATCGTTCCCCGGCCGGCTGACTATTCCACATTCACCGTAATGTAACCGTCAGCATACAGCCCGCCATCATCGGCACGAACCCAGAGTATATATGTCCCCGGCTCATCGAAGGTCGCGCTTACTTCAATCATGCCATCTTCTGGAATTTCAGCTGGCAACCATAGTGAACCCCAGGGCGAGTTAGCGGCCACTCGGGTGTCTTCCCATATTTTGGTTTGCGGAGGATCGAAGGTAACCTCGCCATTTCCGCGATAGATATTCCAACTCTGGTATAAGGCGTTAATTTTGTTGACGGTGGGTTTTTGCGACGCGCGAAACATGGCGCGGTGCAGGTCGTCCTCGTCCCTTGTGGTGCGAGCCCTGGATCTAGGCAGTCCATCGTCTTCAAGATGGGTTCGTATAGTAATTGCCACGTTCCCAAGTAGTTGACCTGTGTCATCTAACAAATTCCCGTTACCTAAAATTTTACTTCCTGTTAGCCTATTCGGAAGCCCTTGAGACTGTTTTAAAGCCTCCAATGCTCTACCCACATCTCTCCTAGCCAAATTGGTTCCAGCAAATGTATTTAAACCATTCGCTGTATTCTTTGTAATAGTCTGTCCCCCAGACTGGAGAACTCTTTTCCCAAGTTTTGCTCCTGTCGCCCCTTGCCCAAGGATTGGCACCATGGCAAGCACATTCAAACCAGCACCCGATAAATCCCCTCTTAATAAAGAAATTCCAGCATTTAATGCATCTGGAAAGATTCCAAGACCAGGAGTTAATCCAGCTACATCCAGACCAGTTTGAATATTGTCAAGAAAACCACCACCACTCGATTCACAAACCAATCCTGATGGATCAATCAAGTTTACCGGATCATTGCCTACATAGGTATAGAGCCCTGTACTCCCCCCTAAAAACCCTATTGGATCCTTACTAGTCCATCTTCCCACTTGCGCATCATAATCCCTGGCCCCAAATCGAGTCAGCCCAGTATCCTGATCATAGATGCCTCCCGCAAACCCAAACGGCTGGAACCCAGGATTGCTGTCACTGGTGACATTCCCAAACACATCATAATCGATCCGTTGTACGATGCTGCCGGTTCCGGTGTCTATCACCAGCCGAGGGCTGCCCAGATGATCATTGATGATTCTATAGGTATTGCCACCCTTCTCCATATAGGCCGGCACATTGGCTTTATCTCCATAGACAAATCGCGCTATTACAGTATTGCTGCCATCCAACTCAGCAATCGGGTTGAGTTGATCCCGGTAGAGAAAACCTTGTACAAAAGTCCCATTGACCTTTTTACCAATACGTCTGTTACTGTCATAACTGTAGGTGGTAGTAATGGCACCCTCTGTTACCTGGGTGAGTCTACCGGCTGGATCGTATTGGTGGTTACTAGTGGTGCTGATGCCGCCAATCTCTTCTACCTTTTGAGTGATACGACCAATTAAATCCCGAGTATATACCACATCAAATACAGTGCTTGCACCTTGAGCGGCGGCATATTGCGTTGTTTCACCAAAGCCATTGTAAGTGTTTGTAGTATTGGTATTACTTAGACTACTGCCGGTAATTAGGCCGTTCTGCGTGTCTCTAGTTAGGCTTAAGGCACCTGCGCCGGTTAGCAAGCTGTCATCATCATATTGGAAACTGATATTGAAACCACCATTGACACTGCCTTGACTGATACGGAAATCATTGTCATACACATTACTGGTACTGCCTGCTACATCACCGGTCCAGGTAACACTGGTGGGAAGAAAGCCGTCATAGGTGAAAGCAAGGCCGCCCGTGTCTGGTGACGTAATAGTGCTTAACTGCCCTGACACGGGATCATAGCCGTAACTGAAATTCCCTCTGGGAATTGTTGAGCCCAGTAACTGCCCGCTAGTGGGTCCATAGTTAAAGCTCAGGCTTTGCCCGTCGGGCCGCGTGATTTGAGTTAACTGTTTATCCAGATTGTATTGATACAAGGTGCCTGGATTAGATGCGCCAGGGACGCTCGGTGGCGTGTAGTCACTTTCCAAATTCACGGCTGTGTAATTGAACACATGTGCAGGCTGTCCCGGCGGTGTCAAACTGGCCAGGTTGCCATTGCTATCGTAGGTATATTGAATCACCCGACTATCCGGCAAAGTCTGTTGGGGCATTCTGCCAGCCAAATCGTATTGAGATGCTATGTTGCGATTTTCAGCATCTAACAGGTTGCCAAGATAACCTTGAAGGTTATAGCTCATTGTGGTCGACCGTAAATCGCCGCCCGAACCAGTAGTGATATTGCTCAATCGACCACGACCATCATAGGCATAATTCACGACATTCAAGCCATCAATCACCGATTGAGACTGGCGACCGTCGGCATTAAGGATTGAGTTGCTTATTCGTCCTACCGGTGATGTATTGGTATAGGTTCTCGATGCTACATCATAAACCTGGGATGATGTTCTACCGTTCACAATCACTGTTTCTGACAATTCCGTATGACTTAATGGATTGGCAGGATCACTCAACACAGCCTCACGACTGGTAGTCACTGTTGCAGTCAATCCTGCCGGAGAAGTAATACTTGCCTCTATCAGTACTGGTGACAACATTCCCAAACGTGGGTCTGGCCCTTCTATCGCGTAGGTGCTAGAGCCATCCGCATTAAGTCTCGTTTCTGAACCATCAATGCCAAATAAAGTAGCTGATATTGCTCCATCAGGTGCTGTATTGGTTTGTATGCGGTCTCCATTGGGCTGAGGTTCGACAGCAAAAACAGAGTCACGGCCTTCACCGCTGGTCATGGTGGCGGTATAGGCGTCTCCGTCCTCAACTCGATCAATTGTCCAGCCACCTCCTGCAGGATCAATATCCGTTATAAACCGACCTAGGTCATCGTAAACCGGCTATTCCAGGCGGATGTGAGTACTCTGTCTCGGTTTGCCCTTTGGCGAAGTTGAAGGATAGTACGCATTAGCCGCGCCGGACAACTACACTGCGTAACACGCCAATGGAA
>NVWB01000123.1 GCA_002733575.1 Blastopirellula sp.
TCGCTCAGCAGCGGCGCATCAGAAGGCGGCAGAATAGCCCGGAATCAGTGGCAGAATGTTGTTGGAATGGGTGGCAGAATAACCCGGAATACGCATACCCCAGCGACAACACCGGAAAGAAGGTTACAAGGGCTAGAACAACGACCATCGCCAGATAAAATGGGAGAAGGCTTTTGATTGTTTTTTCGATGCTTACGCCGCCAATACCACACCCCACCATAAGCGATATACCAACCGGCGGAGTGCAAACCCCAATGCCCAGGTTCAGCATCATGATAATGCAGAAATGGATCGGGTCCACGCCGATCTTAACCGCGATTGGCAGCAAGATCGGCGTCAGGATCAGGATTAACACGCCCATATCCATCAACATACCCAATACCAGCAGCAACACATTGATCATCAGCATAATAGCAATAGGGCTTGACGACAGGCTGAGGATATAATCCGCCAGTGCAGAGGGCACCTGTAGGTAAGACAGAAGATAGCCGAAGGCTGAAGATGTCATTATAATAGCAACGACCATTGCCAGCGTTTCCAGTGTGCCTGACATGATGCGTCGAACCTTGGTACGATCCATAGAGCGATAGACAAAGATGGTAACCAGCAAAGCGTAGACGACGGCTACTGCAGCAGATTCTGTCGCTGTGAATATGCCACCAACGATACCGCCAATAATGATCACAATAGTGAACAGCCCAATTGAGGCTTTTGCAAGCACCTGTAACCCTTCACGAAATGCATATTTGTTGCCAGTGGGGTGGTTATGACGAACCGCCATCAACCAACACAGAAACATCAGCGTGCCTGATAAGATGAGCCCCGGCACGTAACCGGCAATAAACAGTTTGCTGATTGGCAAGCCGCCAGCGGCGAGTGCATAGTAGATCATGTTCTGGCTGGGTGGGATCAATACACCTTGCACTGAAGACGTCACCGTTACTGCGACAGAATATTCAGCAGGATAGCCGCGACGTTTCATTGCGGGAATCAAGAACGATCCAATAGAAGCAACGTCCGCAACTGAAGACCCGGAGATGCCACCAAAGAATGTACTTGCAACCACATTTCCCTGCGCTAGCCCGCCGCGAAACCGGCCGACTAGAACATCGGCAAATTTCACCAACCGGTCTGAGATACCTCCTTCGGTCATGATATTACCGACCAAAATAAAGAAAGGGACGGCAAGAAATGTAAAACTGTAGAGGCCATTCACCATGCGTTGGCCGATCAACAATAACGGTAAATCGAGGTGCATTGCCGTGACAACAGACGATATGCCCAGTGCAAACGCGACCGGCACCCGGATCAGCATCAAGCCCATGAATCCGCCGATCAGAATCAGGATTCCGATTCCTTGTTCGGTCATGAATTGGTCTCCGATTCTGTGTTTTGATTATCATTTAGCGGTCCGGCGAGCAGGTTAGTGATTGCATTTATCGCCATGAGTAAGCCGCCGGTCATGGCCGATAGGTACAGATAAATTTTAGGTATCTGCGAGGCTGGCAGTCGAGTCTTCCCGGCTATCGCCATAAGCTCTGAGCCATTAGTGATCAAGATCAGGGCAAAAGCCAGGATCATTAGCTGAGCAAAGATATCAAGAACCAGGCCGCCGCGAGGTGGTAAAAGGTCTCTAAAAAAAGTGATTGCGATATGCCGGTGTCGGCGCACTCCTATTGCTACTGCCAGCATACCAAACCACACAAGACTGATCATTGCGGCTTCTTCCGACCATTTGGTGGGGCTGTTAAACACAAAGCGCAAGACCACCTGAAGAACGATCACAATGACGATAATTTCCAGAAGTCGGTAGCAGATGAACTGAGCAACAAGATTTACCTGGTCAACGACCCGAGAGAGCGTACGAATTTTTTCTTGCAGAAACGACATCTGGTTTTCCAAAACAAAGAAATGACCGGAGGCTACACCCCCGGCCCAGTTATAGGGAGTGCTATTTGATCGCTTGAATCCGGGTTATATAAGCATTTAGATGCGGGAACTCCTTATAGATTGGCAGTATCGCAGCTTGAAACGGTCCATTGTCAATCGGTGAAACAGTCACACCAGCAGCAATTACCTTCTCTTTAGCAGCATCGTTGGCTGCAAACATCAATTCACGCTCGAAAACAGCAGCTTCTCGCGCAGCTTTGGCAATGGCATTTTGTTGATCTTCAGGAAGGCCTTCAAACTTTGCCTTATTCATGACAACAATGGCAGGGGGACTGAGATGACCATCGACGACGTAATTCTTTGCCACTTCGTAGTGACCGGAAGTGTGGAAGCTGACAAAATCATTTTCAGCACCATCGATCACACCAGTCTGCAGGCTTGAAAAAACCTCTCCATAGTTCATCGGGGTCGGCACACCGCCCAGCAATTCCACCATGCGGATCGAAATAGGCGAATTCTGCACTCGGATTTTCAGACCTTTTAGATCCGCAAGGCTTGCCACCGGAGAACCTTCGCGTGTGTAGAAACTACGTGACCCGGCCTCCATGTAGTCAAAACCGACCAAACCGACTTCACCCATCTCTTTGCGAACATCCATTCCGATGTCGCCATCGAGAACCGCATATTTGTGCTCACTGCCCCGGAAAATATAAGGCAAAGTAAACACACCAACCGAAGGAGTGACATTCGCAAGCGTAACTGTGTTGACCCGTGTCATATCGATAATACCGGCCTGTGTCTGTTCGATAGTTTCAGTTTCTTGGCCGAGCTGAGCGCCTGAAAATACTTTAATTTTTACTTCACCGCCGGTGTATTTTTCGACCAGTTCGGCAAAGCGGTGCATAGCAATTGCCACCGGATTAGTATCAGGTTGATTTTCTGCCAGCCGCAATACCGTCTCAGCGGATACGCCTTGTGCTGATACAGATAGCAAGCACCCTACCAGCAAAGCCTTCATTTTTGTTGTAGTAAATTTCATCGTCATTCCTCCAGTTGAATAGTAGAATTATGAGTTGTGTTTTTCGATAGTAAATGGACCAATGTGAGTTCTGGCGACGCGAGGTCCGTCTTCCGACTGCCGCCATTCGACAAACCGAACTGGTTTTCCGATACTTGGGTATTCAGGAATTGCGCCTAGAAGCTGAGATGGATTAAGCTGGGTTACTTCCAGAGCCTGTGGAATCGTATAGCCGTACCATCCGATTATATTGCGCAGGATCTGGTCCATTGTGACTGAAGAACCAGCCAGATAGATAGAGCCTGGAATGCGAACGGTCCCATCCGACGACATCTCAATTGCAGATTTGCCGAGAGTATAGATACCTGGTTTGTACTGCATACATGCGGCAGAAACAGCGTCGGTGGTCAAAATAGTGCGGTTTGGCCCTTTGGCACGCAGCATGGTTTGCAGAGTCGGTATTGGCACATGGATGCCGTCAGCAACGAACATTGCAGTTAATTTGTCCTGGGCCAGTTGCCAAAATATCGGATTGTCCGTCTTGTGGAGCATCTGCGGTAAACCGTTACCTAAATGCGTGCACAAAGTTGCTCCAGCTTTCACTGCAGCTTCGATCTGCTCAAGATTTGCAGCAGAGTGGCCAATCGCAACAGCAATACCGCGCTTAACAAGCTCTGGAATCAAGTCAATTACACCGTCGACTTCTGGCGCGACAGTCATAATCCGGATCGGACGAGATGATACTTGCTGCAATTCGTCGACAAGTTCTATATTCGCTATCGTCATGTATGCGGAACTGTGAGCGCCGGCATATCCGTCCTTGGGCGACAAAAACGGGCCTTCAATATGGTAACCCGCGACCATCAGTGACCCAAGGTGGCTGGCTGAAACGGCCGCATCCAGACTACGTAATGTCCTGACCATTTCGTTGGCAGACCCGGTTATCACAGTGGGCAGAAAAGTTGTAACCCCGGTGCGCGCCATTTCGGATAGCGAAAAATCCAGCTGCGCTGCAGTAAGTTCGTGCCGGTTGAAATCAATTCCTGCAAAACCATTGACCTGAAGATCAACCAATCCTTCCGTCAAAAAACTGTTTGTGAAATTCGCTGTTTCACCATTTTGCCGTTCAGCACTTGTTAAGGCGCCATCTGCAGTAATGGTACAGTCGAAATTTGCGTTGTTCCGAGAGAAAAATACCTGCAGGATTTCTGAATGGCTGCGTGTTGTCAGCCCGAAAGATGTGCAGCCAACATCAGACATTGGCAGTGCTCCCGGTTAGGTTTTTAGCTGCTGATTTATCAAGAAATAGCCAAGTATTTTCGTGACCCTGAAGAGCGGAAGCCGGGCACAGATTGGTCACCCGGCCTTCAATCGCACCATATACGGCGGCGGCTTTTCGTTCATCGGGTACAGTGCAGATGATGGCGTGCGCGCTCAGTATCTGCGCGATGCTCATGGTGATTGCTTCGCTCGGCACATCTTTGAGGGCATCAAACCAGCCTTCCGAGACCTGTTGTGTGCGGCATGCATGGTCTAGAGAAACACGGAGGTAGGGGATTTTGGTCTCGAAATTTGCAGGAGGGTCATTAAAAGCCAAATGACCGTTCTCGCCAATACCTATAAAAGCAACGTCGATTGGTTCGGTCTTAATCGCGGTGTTCAACCGGGTGATCTCGATCGTTGTATCTGCCGCTGTGCCATTGATAGCCTCAAAGTGACCTAGGTTTGGCACACGCTTCACGAAACGTTGGTTGAGGTAATTTGTAAAACTTGCCGGGTGATCGCGCGACAAGCCGATATAATCATCCAGATGGAAAACGGTGCATTTTCCCCAATCGATGTCGGTTCGTTCAACTAATGATTCCAGCATATTGAACTGACTTGCACCGGTCGCCAAAATGATACGAGCCTCTCCTCGCTCGTCGAGTGCAGAGCGAATAAACAACGCACCCTGCATCGCGGCTTGCGCACCGGACACTTCTCGCGATTGATCAACTGATAATATCATGTCATCTCCAGGGTATTAAATACATATATGTTATTAATAACAATTTTGTCAATAAATATTTGTCAAGGATTGTATTTCACTTTAAACTACGGCAGCGTCCATACGTTCCCATGATCTGATTCACGACATGAAAGTAAAAATATGCCCTTGTTGCCGATGATTGAACTCTATGCCCGACAGTTCGAGATTGGTGGGCCGGATTTACCAACCGGCCGGAAAGGGAGAATATTCACCAAGGTTTGTGCATCAAGCGCGCCAACCCGAAAAAAACTTGCAGAACAATTGGGTATCCGGCCAGCAACGATGTCCGAGATTACACTCGAACTCATTAATGACGGGTTGGTTCTTGAGGCGCGCCCCGGCCGGAACCTGCATAAAGGGCGGCCAGAGATTATCCTGCGCCCAAATGCAGATCGATTGGTCGCCATCGTTTGCTATCTGGTGTCACACACCGTGCATTGCGCGCTGGTCAACCTTGCCGGTGAAACTTTATACAACTCACAGTTTGAGGCTCTGGCTGATCAGACTGACAATGAAGCTTTCCTATCAGCCATCAGCAATCTCTGCGCCGGTTGTCTGGACCAAGTTCCGAACGGATCAACATTGGCTGGCATTGCCCTGTCGTTACCGGGCATCGTGGATGAGGTCACCGGATTCTGGCGCTATTCTTCTCATTGGCCGAAACTGCGCAATCTTGACCTGAGTAGTCTTACAGAGCGCCTTGATAGCACTGTGACCGTTTCGAAAAATCTCAAATGTGAGTTGCACGCCCGCAGATCTCGGGGCAACCACCAAACGTCCGAAAGCCTGCTGATGCTACATTGGGGGTTTGGTATCGGCGCGGCGTTCGCGCATCGTGGAAGCACATTTGCTGCCGAAAGCAGGGGGTTCGGTGAGGTGGGGCATACCTGTGTCGACTCCACCAGTACAGCGCTTTGTAAGTGTGGGATGACTGGATGCGTCGAGGCAGAAGCTGGGATTTGGGCAATTGCCGAGCGCATGAAGGGACAAGATATCCCCGAAGATGAATGGCAGTTTGAGCAATTTTTGCGTGATAATCCGGATTTGGATATTTGGGAGCGGCCGGTTAAACTGATGGCCCTGACATTACGGAATCTTTGTCTTACCCTGTCTCCAGATCAGTGCATTATTACAGGGCCATTTGCCCAGTCCGAGCCAATTTTTTCTCGGCTGGTTAAGTGCTTTGAGGAAAATCTTCCAACCCGGTCTCTGGTGGTGGGAGAAAACCGCACAAAATTGCGTGCCGGTCGCGCGGGCACACAAGATGAAATCGTCGGCGCCGCTTCCACTGTATTCCAACCGGCCATAAATCTACTTTGCCGCGATTGAAGTCACGAACCAGGACAAATTACGGCGATGACGGTCCAGATCCTAAATCGTTAAACGCTCTCGAAGTAAACGTTAACGCGCGCAGGAATTAGGCAGTTGACCTGCGCCCCAAGTTCCGTCCAACTGATTTAGAGTCCTTGGTTTCATTTTGATGGCGTTAAGCTGCCAGTTTGTCCACCCTCATTTTCTGTGCAAATTCCTGTGGTGTCAGGTTTCCCAAGGATGCGTGTGGTCTGTGGTGGTTGTAATCTTCTTCCCAATCTTTCAGCACGTCTTTGGCGTCAGCCAGAGAACTGAATAGGTTTTCGTTCAAGCATTCGTCGCGTAACTTACCGTTGAAGCTTTCGATAAATGCATTCTGGGTGGGCTTATCTGGTGCGATGTAATGCCAGTCCAACCCCGTTTCCTGCACCAATCTCAGGATGGCCATGCTAGTAAACTCGGTCCCATTATCCGAAACAATTGTGTTTGGGCTGCCTCGAACAGCCATGGCTTTCTCGAGTTCCCGAACAACGCGGGCTCTAGACAATGAAGTGTCCGCCACCAAGGTAACATTCTCGCGCTTAAAATCATCTACGACCGTCAGGATGCGAAACCGCCGGCCATCCGTGAAAGCGTCAGAGACAAAATCAAGGCTACCCATTGACCGACATGTGGTTGTTCACAATCACTGAGGGTTCTGTCGCAAAGTTTCTTGGGGCCATCAAAACTTGGAAAATTATTCTGTTTGGGGTCAGCTTGAAGCTACTTAAAGGTAATAAATGGGTGGTCAAAGCCGAAAAAGGCCTGCTTTTACCCGGCCATATGCTCGGCATTGGAATAATATTCTACACAAAAAAATTTTGCGACAGAGCCCAGTATTGATATTGCGATTTAGCACTAAAAAGAACAAGGGCCTATGTTGGAAGCTGCTCAATCGGTAGAGGTCGATCAAACAGGTTCTTGAGACGCTGGTTTGTTCTTTTTTAGGACCATAAAGTAAAAGAAGAATCCAATCAGGGCCAAAAAGAAAACGCTATCTGGGCTTGTCACGAAAATCATTGGATCTCCGTCGGATAGCGTCAAACTCCGGCGCATATAAATTTCCAGATCCGGCCCCAAAATAAATCCTAGCAGAAATGAAACAATCGGATACTCTTTCTTTTGAAGCAGATATGCGGCTACTCCAACGACAAGTGCAGTACCCATTTGAAAGGGTGAGTACGTCGACACATAAGCACCAATCATAGAGACCGCAGCAATCCCAGAAAACAAGATCGCTTTACTGATCGACACCAGTTTTAAATAGTAGGGCCCTATCAAGACAAGCGTAATTGGGATCAAGAGAGCGGAGAAAAATAGAGACGCCATCATCGGCGTTACCAGGTCGAACTGTGTTGACATCAATTGAGGTCCGGGTGCCAAACCGTTTATTATCAATACGCCAAGTATAACTGCGGATGTTGTATCACCAGGAATTCCAAATGTGAGCATAGGCACCAATGAACCGCCACACATTGCATTGTTAGCGCCTTCGGCGGCCGCTACGCCCTCAAATGAACCTTTGCCATATTCTTCAGGTTTTGCAGAGGCACGTTTTGCTTCAGCATAGCTTACAAATGCTGCACTGCTACCGCCAGCTCCAGGCAAAACACCGACGAAATAACCGATTATCGCGAACTTTGCGTAATTGAACATACCGATGGTCTTAAAATCTTTGAATCGAGGCAAAAAGTCCGACCGTTTCACCTTTGGCGCAGAACTTAATTCAGCATCTGCAACAATTTCGCCGTTCGGCTCAGATCTAAGCAAAAGCTCGCTGACAGCAAATGCTCCAATCAACATCGCCATCAAATTGACCCCTTCAATTAGATTTGGGTAGCCAAAGGTTTGGCGGGCGATTGGGCTGGCTACGTCAATTCCGATAGATGCCACCATAAGACCCAGAACCGTTGCAACGATTCCTTTTGCCAATGCCTCTTTGTGCGAAATAATGATAATAAATAGCGCAAAAAGGATAAGAGAAAATTTCCCGGGTGTTTGTACATACAGAGATGCCCTGGCCACAACAGGCGCCAGAGCCATAAGCATAATGGCTCCAAGTACGCCACCAATTGCAGAGGCAAGGGCGGCATGCCTAAGTGCCAAGACACCTTTGCCACGCCGCATAAGTTTGTTACCTTCGTAAGCCGTCATGACAGAGCAGGGCGCACCCGGAATATTCACAGTAATTGCCGTGATACTCCCACCATATTGGCCGCCCATAAATATCGCGGCCACCATAATTAGTGATGTCTCCACATCTAGTGAGTACGTGATAGGCAACAACAGGGCGATAGCCAAAGTTCCCGTAAGACCGGGAATGGCTGCAAAAATGACACCGGTCAAAAACCCGAAAATCATGAACATGAAATTAGTGGGAATGAAAACAGCTTCAAAGCCGTGAATAACGCTGATGAGTTGGCTCATAGGAAGGTTGCCCATGTTGTTGGAAGTTTGACGCCAAAGGCGATAACGAAAAATGCGTAAACACCTGTGGAAATTACTGCAGACACCAATGCACGCTTGGCAATCTTAGTTAGGGTTGAACTTTCTACGGCAGGAAAACCCAACAACCAAAGAACCGAATAAACGTAAGCCAAGACCGATATTTCGAATCCCAAAGAAACAAAAAAGTACACAAATATTGCAGTTGATAAGACGACAAGAGCCGGAGTTCGATATTCTGATATTTCTCGTAGAAAGTTCGTTTGCAAGTTTTCCCGAAGGGCTTTTCGGCCATTTTGGAGTGCAATAATCCCAATGCACACATACATGATTACACTTAAAATAATTGGCATGAATGATGCACTAGGCAAGCCGTAGCGCAAAGGCGAGCCTAAATTCAATGCGTCCAGTAAATAGGCCGTCGTGAAAGCAAAAAGGATAACCAGTACCAATAGTTCTCCAGAAAAACTTTGCCTGCCCGTATTCATAGTTACAATCTCCCAACTGCCAGCCAGATTTCTTAATCCAAATGAGCCAGTCGCACCAATTTTTCTAAGTGCGGCCAACACTTGTTCGGATATTTGAAAGGTAGTCGATTTTTTACTTCTCGATGACACCTCTCTCGAGCAGTTCGTCGAGCATAGCAAAAATGCTTGCCTGGAATTCGGCAACCCAATCGGTAACCTCCTGCTGATCACGCCAGGTAGCAGTTACACCTACCTGAGCGGCCCAAGTCTGGAATTCATCACTGTTCCATGCACTCTGAATTGCTGTTTCGAGAACATCTATCGCTTCTTGTGGCGTGCCTTTCGGAACAGCAAAGAATAGGAAACTGCCAGTCTTGAGATCCAGACCCAATTGTCCAGAAGTGGGCACATCAGGAAATGCGACATTGTTTTCACTGCTAAATTCTACCAAACCACGCGCATCACCCGATTGAAGAATTGGTGCAAAGTCGCCGAGACTGGTTATGACACCGTCTACCTCGCCCGACAGAATGGCCTCTTTTTGAGCGGCGCTGCCACCCACGTAAGATACCACGCGGAATTTAACATCCATCATGTCTTGGAACTGAAGAAGTGTCAGATGAGTCATTGAGCCAAGGCCTTGGATTCCGATACTGATTTCGCCCGGTCGAGCCTTGGCTGCTTCGACTAAATTTTCCAAAGTTTCGTAGTCAGAATTTGTGCTAACCATTATTGCGTTGGGCTCGCTCGTGACTTGCGCGAAAAATTCAAGACGATCCAAGTCGTAACCTGGCAAAAGATTCTGCCATGGTACAGTTACAACGCTGTCATATGTCAATGCGCCCACTGTATAGCCGTCGGCCGGGGCTCCCATCAATCGGTTAACTGCGATTGAAGTAACGCCACCTTCCATGTTTTCAACAAAAACGGTCTTGGGTAAGTCTCTGCCAGCAATTAGCATGATCTTTCTGACGATTGCGTCTGCTCCACCGCCAGCTCCCCAGGGGACGATCGCACGAATGTCTTGTTCCGGGTATTCTGCATGTGCAGGAGCTACAGTAATCCATGACGCACAGGCAATTGCAAGAGCGCCGATCAGATGTTTCCGCGATAGGTTTTTGATATGTTTCATTGGTTTCTCCATACTTTCCAGTTGTCCAGTTAATGAGTAATCAAGATACTTGGCATACCTTTTTGGTATTACCAATGTAAGCTTTTCAGCCCCTCCCGGTCAATGATTTCTTTCAAGGTATGAGGATTCAATATTTCTGCAAAATCTGTTTTCCATTGTTCCTAGTCGAGCTGCGTAATCCAATTTTCCTCAAGAAACACTTGAAAAAAGCATTTCGGTAAAATCTGAATCGTTGGGGATTCCCGTTGGGCTTGGTTTGTGATTCATCCCCTTTAGGAGGATTACATCATGTCTGGGCGTTGTTGCATGGATAGCGGCTCGGCTGTTACTGATGCGGCCTGTTTCATTTAGGATGCAATAAATGCCACATAAATTCAGTGCCAGTCGTCGTGA
>NVWB01000124.1 GCA_002733575.1 Blastopirellula sp.
TGCCACACTCAGATGTTTGTTTTGTAAAAGCCTATCCCGGTGAGACGACAGAAGCATTCTGTGACGGCCATGTGTCTGCATTCGAGTTCTTCGGTGGTGTGCCGGTATCTATCTTGTACGATAATACCAGAATCGCAGTTGCCTGTATTCTGGGGGACGGCAAACGCAAACGGACCCGCGTATTCTCGGTGCTGGTATCCCATTATCTATATGAAGATCGGTTTGGTCGTCCGCCTCCCGGTCATGCTACGCATAACCTGCCGGACTGCCGATCTTAAGCGCATCTATCAGTCAGCCACCGAGGAAGAGGCCCGCCTAGCGCTGGATCAGTTCGCCGAGCGCTGGGATGACAAATACCCCCAGACCAGCCGCTCATCGCGGACGCACTGGGAAAACCTCAATACCCTGTTTGATTATCCACCCAATATTCGCAAGGCCATCTACACCACCAATGCCATTGAATCTCTCAACAGTGTCATCCGAAAGGCAATCAAAAAGCGCAAGCTGTTCCCCACCGAAGATGCTGCCAGAAAAGTAATATACCTAGCCATTCAGGATGCGGCCAAAAAATGGACCATGCCAATAAGGAACTGAAAAATGGTGCTCAATCGCTTTATGATAGAGTTTCAGGATCGATTGAACGAATATATGTAAACTTGGCACTTACACAGAAATTGGGACAGGCTCCATTCTAGCGCTCCACGACCGGCGTGATAAGGGTCAAATCCCGAACTTTGATCGAATTGTAATCGAAACTACAGGACTTGCCGACCCCACTCCAATAGTCAGCACCCTAATGTTGGAAAATATTATCACCACTGTGGACGCCATAAACGCCAAACAACATCTTTCTGACAATCCGGAAACAGCCAACAAATTGTATTGGCTGATCGCATTCTAATAACCAAAACAGACCTCGTATCAGAAGATTGCAATCCAACACTAGAGTGCTTCATGTTTTGATGGAATCAAAACCGCACTCTAACTCTTTGTTAAAGCGTATCATTTGTCCGATAACCGGTGCCCACTTATCGGTGATACGCTCTAATCAATAATTTGCGAAAATTAAATCCAGCTGCAGAAATCTATGACGCTGAGAATTTACCATCCGCACACACATTACTTATTGTCGATGTCTGTGATCCGGCAACCCGATTGACGGCGATTGAATCCTGGCAACAGGTCTCCAATCACGCACACAAGCACCCCAATCACGCCGCCGACATTCAGTCAATTTCGATAGAAATTGAGAAACCTTTAGAATGGAACGCGTTTGGCCTCTGGTTAAGCTTTTTGTTGCATAAATACGGTGATCGTTTGTTGCGTTTAAAGGGGATACTTCACATTGAAGGAGAACCTCTACCCATTGCGATTCACTGGGTTCAACACACTATTCACCCACCACAACATCTTGCAAAGTGGCCAACGGAAACTCGCAATTCCAAACTGGTGTTTATATACCGTGAACTGAACCCAGACTTGTTGAAAAAATCCCTCAATGTTTTTCTGTCTCTCTGACGCATTTTCTCAGGCACTTGCTGGAAGAAAGATTCTCATCGAAAAAATCAACATCAATTGTGCATTGCTTTGCACGCGGTTCATCATCTAACGAAAACAACGGCTCAAAACTCAGTATTTCCCATATCCGCCACCACCAGGGGTTTTCATTACAAACAAGTCTCCCGCACTCATTTCCACCTTGTCGTTGCCGTTCAATTGCTCAGTCTCACCGTTCAAACGTTTGACGTAATTTTCTCCAGTCTTACCAGCCTGACCACCGGCTACCCCAAATGCTCTGGTTTTTCGGTGTGACGACAACACAGTTGCGGTCATCTCAGTCAAGAATCTCATTTTTCGTACAATGCCATCGCCGCCATGGAACTTTCCGGCTCCTCCAGAACCATCCCGAATCGAAAATTCTTCAACGCGGACGGGAAAGCGACCCTCCAATATTTCTGGATCAGTCATGAGCGTATTGGTCATGTGGCTATGAACGGCACTTGCGCCATTAAAGCCATCACCTGCTCCCGTCCCCCCACATATTGTTTCATAGTTTTGAAATGTCTCATTTCCCTAAACAAAATTGTTCATCGTCCCCTGAGAGCCAGCAATAACGCCAAGTGCACCATAGAGTGTATCAGCGATGGCTTGGCTCACTTCTGTATTTCCTGAAATCACCGCCGCCGGGTAATTTGGATTGATCATTGAGCCGTCAGGAAGAACGATCTTCAGAGGCTTCATGCAACCCTCATTCATAGGGATATCAGAGCCAACGAGTGTACGGAAAACATACAGGACCACAGCACGACAAATCGCGAATGGAGCGTTGTAATTCAATTTATCCTGAGGCGAAGTTCCGGTAAAGTCGATAACAGCTTCACGTATCTTTTTATTTACTGAAATTTGCACTACGATTTTGGCACCGCTATCCAGCAGATAAGTATATTTGGAATTTTTTAGAACGGCCAACACGCGGCGCACGCTCTCTTCTGCGTTATCCTGAACATGGCCCATATAGGCCTGAACAACATCCAAACCATATTGTGCAACAGACTTCTTCAATTCAGTTGCACCTGTGGCATTCGCGGCAATCTGGGCCGCCAAATCTGCCATGTTTTGATCAATATTACGACAAGGGTATCGACCAGATGCCAACAATGCACGCGCCTGATCATCCTGCAACTCGCCCTGTTTGACCAACAAAAAATTGTCTATTAACACACCTTCCTCTTCGATATGGGAACTATCCGGCGGCGCCGATCCCGGTGTTTTACCACCAATATCTGCATGATGCCCGCGAGAGGCAACGACAAAAATGATACTCGTACCCGCTTCGTTGAACACTGGTGTGATAACAGTAACATCGGGCAAATGAGTTCCCCCATTGAAGGGATTATTCATCATAAACACATCACTTGGCGCTATCTTCCCGGCATTTTCAGAAAGGATCATGCGGACACTATCGCTCATTGAGCCAAGATGAACCGGTACATGCGGCGCGTTGGCAACCAGATCACCATGTGGTGTGAAGATGGCACAGGAAAAATCAAACCGCTCCTTGATGTTTACCGAATAGGCCGTGTTGGCCAATGTTGCACCCATTTGTTCCGCTATCGACATGAACAAATTATTGAACACTTCGAGCATTACCGGATTGACAGATGTACCAATTGCATCCTGTCGTTTTATGGGAACAATGCGACGCATGACGAGGCTGCCACCCGCTTGACTTTCCGCCTGCCAGCCATCTTCCAGAACATTGGTGCCTGTAGCTTCAAATATGATTGCGGGACCGGTGACAGTCTGTCCTCGGTCTAATTTTTCACGATCGACAAGGGGAACATTTCTCCATTCATCGCCAGAAAACATTAGAGCAGCTTTTGCATCCGCTTTATCGCGAGACTGCTTATCCGGCAAATTTGTTGATACGCAAGTGTCACCGATTGCTTCCGACGTCAAATGTTCAATTATCAAACTGGCATAGACAGGAACAAAGCCAAAGCGTTGACTATGGGCTAGTTCAAATGCATCACGCATTTCGCCCTGAGTTCCAAACGGCACAGGCAAAGACTGGTGCGATCCATCCGTTCGAATATACGCAGTTCGCACAACTTCAATCTGATTTCTTGGAATCCCCTGCTCCAGAATTTCTGAAAGGGATTCGGTTTCCAAGCGCGATAGAATAGTATTCGCTTCGTCAGTTTTCGAAATATCAAGTTCGAACTGATACTCTCTAATCGCCCGAATATCAGCCAGTCCCATGCCAAATGCTGAAAGGACACCTGCAAACGGATGGATAAAAATGCTCTCCATCCCCAGCACATCTGCAACCATGCAGGCATGCTGGCCACCAGCCCCGCCAAAACAGTTCATCGTATATTTGGTTACGTCATAGCCCCGTTGGACGGAGATTTTCTTGATCGCATTTGCCATATTTTCAACCGCAATACGCAAGAAACCTTGTGCCAGTTCTTCCCTTGTTTTGATGGATTCATTTGTTTCCGTAGCGATTAATTTCGCCATTTCATCAAACTTATCCTGCACAATTTTCAGGTCCAGCTTCTGATTACCATCGGGCCCAAAAACCGAAGGAAAATTATCAGGCTGCAACTTTCCCAACAAAACATTGCAGTCCGTCACCGTCAAAGGACCACCACGACGGTAACTTGCTGGACCAGGGTTAGCCCCCGCACTTTCAGGTCCTACCTGCATACGTCCATCACAAAAACTGAGTATGGATCCCCCACCAGCAGCAACCGTATGAATGCTCATCATGGGCGCCCTGATGCGCACACCTGCAACTTCGGTTTCAAAGGAACGTTCATACTCGCCTGCATAATGGCACACATCCGTCGATGTGCCCCCCATGTCAAATCCGATTAGCTTGTTAAAGCCCAGCACATGAGCCGTTTTGCTCATGCCGACAACACCGCCGGCAGGGCCAGATAATATGGCATCCTTTCCCTGAAACAAATCAGCGTTCGTCAGCCCCCCATTCGATTGCATGAACATCAATGAATTGTCAGTTCCCAATGCATCACGCACCTGAGCCACATAGCGGCGTAAAATTGGAGACAGATAAGCGTCCACAACGGTGGTATCTCCGCGCGCAACCAGCTTGATCAACGGGCTGGCTTGGTGGCTTAGTGAAATCTGTGCAAAGCCAATTTGCTTTGCTAATGCACCGACTTGCATTTCATGGTCGTGAAATTTATATCCATGCATAAAGGCAATCGCCACCGAGCGATAACCCTCATCATAGGCTGCCTTTAGAGCTGCGGCGGCTTTTTCTATATCCAGTTTCTTTAAAACTTCGCCATCGACTGATACTCGCTCAACAACCTCCACCACCTTGTCATGCAATAATTCCGGCAACACGATGTTCAGGTCAAAAAGCCGGGGGCGGTTTTGATATCCGATGCGCAACAAATCTCCGAAACCCTGAGTAATCAGTAAAAGCGTGCGATCACCTTTTCGTTCCAACAATGCATTGGTTGCAACTGTTGTTCCCATTTTGACGGCACGAATTGTATTTTCTGGAATCGGTTCATTTTCCGATAGTTTCAAAAGATCTCGTATGCCCTGTACGGCTGCATCTTTATATCGTTCCGGGTTTTCCGATAACAGCTTGTGAATCAGGAGATCGCCATTTGGTTTGCGAGCCACGATATCGGTGAATGTGCCCCCTCGATCAACCCAAAATTCCCACATTATTCAATACTCCTTCGGACGTGCACACTCTGTGCCACGACAATATTTTCTAGTTTGTTAATTGCGATTAATAAAAGAGAGATGGCAGCCAGAGAGCCAATTCAGGAAAAAGCAACAAAAATGCTATCATCGCGAACATGGTCAGCACGAACGGAGACGCACCTTTCATAACATCCATGATTTCCCCTCGATCACGAATTCCCTGAACCACATAAAGGTTGATTCCGATTGGAGGTGTTATCAGCGCTGTTTCCAGCAGAACCATCAACAGAATGCCAAACCAAACCGGATCAAAGCCCAAGGCAACGACAATTGGCGTGATCAACGGGGCGGTTGTCAAAAGCATCGACAGGGTTTCCATAAAGCAACCGACCAAAATCAAAATGACGACAATCATTATCATTGTCTGCATTGGAGACCACCCAAGGCCCGTAACAAAGTCAGCCAGTGCCTGTGTCAAACCAATCACAGATAATACAAAGTTCAAGAAAACCGCCGCAATAATTATCAACATAATCATAGCAGTTGTGCGCATGGTGCCCTCGATTGCCTGCCGCAACATGGAGATTGTCAGCTTCCCATTTGCCGCAGCCAAACCCATCGCAGCAACAACCCCAAGGGACGCTGCTTCTGTAGGTGTCGCTATGCCTGCATAAATTGAGCCCACCACCACAACAAATATGCCGATAGGAGGAATGAGGGATGGAAGCGCGCGAAACCGCTCGCTCCAGCTATAATTCAATCGCTCACCACCCCACTCCGGCTTCACGACACAGACGACTATGACCGTTATCATGAATAAAATGGCCAGCAGGAATCCCGGAATGAACCCGGCGAGATATAATTCCGGCACAGAAGTTTCGGTTAACAGGCCATACAAAATCAAATTGATTGAAGGAGGAATTAGGATACCCAAAGTACCGCCAGCTGCGATGGTTCCCAAAAACAGGGGCTCGTTGTAACCCCGTTTTTCAATTTGTGGGATGGCCACGGTTCCAATGGTTGCAGCAGTTGCAACCGATGATCCCGAAGTTGCTGCAAACAAGGCCGACGATCCAATATTGGAATGCATCAGGCCACCCGGCAACCAACCCAGCCATTTCACAATACCATCATACATGCGTTCCGTAATTCCGGCTCGCAGCAAAATTTCTCCCAACATGACGAACATGGGAATAGCGATTAGTAAAAAATCCGTGCTGGTTTGCCATGCCATATCAGATATTGCGCGATGCAACGGCATCGAGCTTTCTGTGTATTGCAGGATCAATCCCAACCAACCCAGAGACGCCGCGATGGGAACGGCCAGAGCAATCAGAGCCAATAAAATTACAAGTGTTTTTACCAACATGACCTAGACGCTTTCATCTTCAATTTGTTCGTCCATAGACTTCATGCCGATAAGGCTATCAGCACCGACACGGTCGCCAGAGCGAAGTCTGGCAATCGCCACAAGGCCAATGAGAAGGCCGCTAAAGACAAAGAACATCCAACCAAACAACCAGGGAATTTGAGGCCATGCGAGTGGTACACGCATCGGCGTGATTGAGCGAGAACCATGCTTAAGGGTATCTGCAACCATGTCCCAAACCAGCACGCTGACCACCAAGGCAAATCCAATTAACAATGCCAGCGCAAAAAAATTCAAAAATGGTCGCAATATACGGGGCATCACATTAAACAAAGCGTCAACTCGAATATGCGCTCGTTCGAATAGGGCAAAGGCCAGACTGAAAGAGGTCGCTATGCCAAATGCATAGCCGGACAATTCATCCGCACCCCCCAAACTGACATTAAATATTTTTCTAAGGAAGATCTCGAAGGTGACCAGGAAAGCTGAAAGTATAATCAGACTGCCACCAAACCAGGTCAACAAAAGGCTTAGCTTATGCGTTTTTACAAGTAATTTTTCTAGCATAACTGGTCGCACCCGAGTTTTTTAGGACGGCCTAATCGAGGGAAAAGGCCGCCCATGGTTTTGAATTATTTTGCTTTTGCTACCATGCCCAGAACGGCACCTACGGTTGCATTCCAATTTTCAGCACACTCAACACCGCAGCGCTCTGCCCAACGGGCAAGAACAACATCTGTGGCAATCTTATCACGTGCAGCCAGATCTTCCTTGGAAGGTTCAACCAGTTTCATGGAACCTTTCTCACCAATGGCGCATTCTCCACCAGTAATGCAGGCGATCGCCACCTTGTCTTCTGTGGCAGTTTCTGCCCACATGCGTTCATTCAAGGCAGCAATTTCCGTAGTCATGATCTCTTGCTGTACTTTGGACATGGAGTTCCATTTGTCCATATTCATTGCGCCAAAGGCCAGCCCCCATCCAACACGAAGTGTGTAGGCATGGGTCGCGACCTGTTGCCAGTTGGCTGAATAGGCTGACATTGTGCCGGTAATGGCACAGTCTACAACGCCTTTTTCGAGCGCAGGTATAACTTCAGCAAAAGATACGGTGACAGAGGTGCCGCCAACACCTTCGACAAAATCGCCAAGTGTCGTGGCATAGACGCGGATCTTCTTACCTTTGAGGTCCGCCAATCCATTCACTTCAGCATTGCACCACAAAGTTTGGCTCGGAAACGGATAAAGCATGAGCAATTTTGCGTTATAAATCTCTGCAAAGTTCTTTTCCATTATCGGGAAATAAGCTTCCGCAACTTTGCGTTCAGTTTCTATATCCTGTGTAACAGATGAAAGGTCTGCTCCTTCAAACACAGCATTTTCTGCTGCCACATATCCCGGCAAACCAAATGCAAAATCAAAGACACCATTCTTTACAAGACGCATGATTTCGAAACCTTTTAGGCCTAACCCGGACTGCGATTTGATGTCTCCGATAATTTGACCATTGGAAGCCTTAGCCAAAACTTCGTTAAAGAACGGGCCTTCATGCTTTTTGAAATTGGTCAGGCTCGACCAGGTTCCAACTGCCTTTAGAACAACTGGGTTATCTGCAATTGCTGCAGTCGATACAACTGTTGTCAACATAAGAGCTGACATTATCGTAATCATCTTATTTTTCATTTTAATCTCCCTTGGTTTTCGATTGAATTATTGGGTTTTCGGCACATGCATCGATGTCAGAGATGAGCATATGCCCTGGTTTATGCGTTATAATGATCGGTATCTGCGCCTCTTCAATTGCGACTTGTGGGGTTACGCCACAGGCCCAGAAAACAGGTACGTGCCCCTGTTCTATCGGGGCAGGATTACCCCAATCCGGCATTTCAAGATCAGCGATGCCAATTTCTTCCGGGCTTCCCACATGAAGAGGAGCACCATGAGCCAAAGGGAATTTTGCGGAAATTTCAGATACCAGTTGCACCTGATCTTTTAAAATAGATCGCATGCTGACGACCATCTTCCCGCCAAATCTGTTGGAAGGCACACAATCTATATCCGTGCGAAACATCGGCACGGTCGTATTGTTTTCAATATGCCACATTTTAATACCAGCTCGCTGTGCTGCATGCTCAAATGTGAAAGAGCAACCCAACGCGAAAACGACGAAATCATCTTGCCAAATATCTACGATATCAGAAGTAGAATTCACCAATTTTCCATAACGATAAATGTTATAAGCTGACACATCGGTTCGAATATCGATATCCTGCCCCATTGTGTGCAATATGGGATTACCGGTGTCGGAAACGCCAGACAAGGGACATGGTTTTGGGTTACGCTGGCAAAAACGAAAGAAATCGAGCGCGAACTCTTCCGGCATGATTACGAGATTTGCTTGAAGAACTCCCGAAGCCAAACCGGCCGTGTGCCCCTGATAGGAATTGCTGCGAATTCTTGAGCGTATCGCCTGACTGTCCAGACCAACGAGTTGTTTATGTAGGTCGTTTAAATGCGATTGTGTGTTTGGTGTGTTCATGGCTCAACCAAACACATTGGTTCTCATAAATTCAAATTGAAATATTTTTCACTAATTCATAAATAATTTTTATGTCATTTGTGCCATAGATACATCATGCGCAATGTTCGCGGCTGTTTCAATCAGATAACTTTTGGGGTCACCTAAGTAGGATGCAGTAAATTGTAATGGGCTGGGTGTCCAACCTGGATCGAATTCTCGTATTGACCCTCGCTCAAAATAATCTTTGGCCAACGCCTTGGGCAGAGCCGCAACACACAGACCGGCCTCAACAAGCCTAAAGCAGGCCGAAAGACTAGAGGACGGGAA
This sequence comes from Blastopirellula sp., assembly GCA_002733575.1. Classification (GTDB taxonomy): domain Bacteria; phylum Planctomycetota; class Planctomycetia; order Pirellulales; family Pirellulaceae. Next base: position 9,410 of record NVWB01000124.1, read on the forward strand.
TATAACGGTTTCTGGCCCCACCTTTTCAAATAATGCCGCTTTCAATTCTCTATAGGGCCTCGTATTTCGTGCATAAGATGCGATCGGACACTTCAATTGCTTCGCCTCTTCGACAGAGAAGCTTGTTGAAGCAAACCATGCTAATTCAAATTCTGGTAATGCAACATTATCGACAGAATATTCAGAAATTGGTCCGAGCAAGATCGCCAAGTCAATTTCTCTGTCCAGTAAAGAATTTCGCAGCTCCACGGAAATATCAACTTTAATTTCGACGGTCAGTTTTGGAAATTTCTGATTCAGCTTCTCAACAAATGCTGGTAGCCAACTTTGTGCGATTGTTTCAGAGACGCCTAGACGCAAGCGTCGCTCAACAGCTTGGTGATCGACGACATCTCTCTCCACCAATTCCGCCAAATGTAAAAATTTTTCCGCATATGAAAGAAGAACTTCTCCACGTTTAGTGAGCTTGAGCCCTCGCGATGTTCGCTCAAACAAGGTTGCAGAAATTGAATATTCCAAATTTCTAATACGAGTCGTAATAGCGGGCTGCGTCAAATTTAGTTGTTCAGCTGCTTTACCAATCCCACCGCACCTTACAACGGATAAAAATGTATCAAGTTGCTGTAAATTGATTTTGGAAGACATCTCTAATTATCCATCTGTTAATTGAGCAAAGCAAGTGATGGGCCCACCAGCACGAAATATCCTAACCTGTGAAGGATATTCGTGGTCCGATCAAGCGGTTGACCAAATAAACTTTGATCCAACATTGATCCAATCCCCCAAACTAAATGACTAGGCTCAGGACTCATTAAATCCACCATATTACGATAGCCGCGATGCATATTGCCGAGAAAAATGTGTGGGCGCATCGGTCGTATCTGGTTGCCACGCGCCTCCAGTCTTTCAGTCTGCCGAACATATTCTCTACCCTATGGCGCTGCTTATAAAGGGTTTTACTGAAACTTGCGGGGAAGTTCCTGCCTTTTCGTGGTGGAATACAAGGCGTAATCCCCTTGGCCTCCAAGGCAGCTCTGAATTCATCACTGTCATAACCCTTATCACCAATCAGACACGAAGCACTGTCAGGAAAAGCGGGATAGAGCAGCTTGGCTCCGATATGATCACTCATTCGCTGCCCGGCAGGCGAAGCTTGCATCGCTGAGTATCCGTATTGGTCAAGCCCTCATTTCGGTCCATTTCCGACTGTCACGCAGCAACGCATTTGCCATAACTACGAGCTTGCGCAT
>NVWB01000125.1 GCA_002733575.1 Blastopirellula sp.
GGGCCTTGGCTGCCATTGGCACATCGTTTTGTGTGGCGACCGAAAAACCGGCAGGCCCGCCGTAATAGATGGAGCCTTCCATCATGATCAGTTCCGTAGCGAAACGATCAATCGGTTTGTTCTCAAGCAGTGATTCGTAAATCCACCAGCGGAAGGGTCCAGAGTTGTTCAGCTTCGGTTTTAAAATGCCCGGGTTTTCTGCCAGCACATCTTGCCAATAAGGTGTCCAGTGATCAGCGGCCCGTGGATCGGCTAATAAGTTGTCAATCAACCAACTCCGCCGAGTTGTCTCTGGCTGTGCGGCAAAAAGTTTTTGTTCCTCTTCAGTCGGCACGACGCCCACCGTGTCAAGATAAACACGCCGAATAAATGTGTCATCATTTGATAGTGGTGCGGCTTTGATATCCGTTTTATTGATCACAGACTCAATGAATGAATCAATTGCCTTTTTGTTTTTGATCGAAGGGATTTCAATCTGTGGAAGCGAGGAAACATATTTTTGGGCTGCCTGATGTCTGGCTTGCCAGTATTTATCTTCTTCAGCAGAAGCCAAACGCCGGCGGTCAAGATTTTGCTGTCGCAAGCGGTTGTGTTCTTTTTGTGCCAGTGCGTCCCAGGCTTCGTCTGTCAACGGAATTTGATAGTCGCTGCGAGGACTCACCAGCGTGAATGGGTCTTCGCCCTGTCTTGAATAGAGCCCAAATTCCCCGGTCTCTAAGCGAACTTTGCTACCACCGACCAGCAGTTCAACGGTCACAAGATGTTTGCCTGCGGTCAGTTTTTCGGTGACTAATGTTTCAGCATGTCCTGGCGGGAGTGGTCGCATGCCGGGCTCTTGGGCCGCTGGCAAGTCTGGCACACTATTGTGTGCGTCTCCGCCTGGTTTTAAGAAACGATTCGTCGAAATCAACTTGCCATCAATCCAAAGTCGGGCACCGCCCAGTGAGCGTAAAAGAAATTCATGCTCCCCTTCATTAAATTCAATCGCGGCAGATGCGTTGAGCAGAATCGTCTTCGACCGGTCTGTGATTAACCCTTTGTCGTTGTATTTATTAGGCACAGCGGTCATTACGAAGCTCGGTTGTTCGTAACTTTCCGAGATCGGCAGCCTTGGGATTTTCCAACTCTTGGAGTCTGGCACTCTTTCCGTCAGTTGAACTAAAACAGCATCTTCGGGTAGTTCTTCAATCGTAGTCGTGATTTCAGGTGATTCATATTGATAGCGTGTACGAATTCGCTCTTCAGGAATGGCGGTGCGGTAGATGGCCACTTCATCGAGATTGCCGCGGAATGTACTCCCCGCACTTCCACCCAGCGAAGACCCTATCCAAAGTTGATCGTTATCAACCACCGGGGCCTTGGACGACTTACCGCCCATGTCCCAACTTCCAGAGACGAGTTCGCCATCAATATAACCGCGGATGCTATCAGGCTCTCCGAAAGTATAACTGACAGCCACATGGTGCCAAGTGGTTCCGGCGTAGAACCCAGAGTTCGATGTCCAGCGGTGCCAGTGCGATTGATCGCCCGGACGATTGTCGGCATCGCGGAACAGAAAACTAATACAGGCCGTATCTCCACTGCCACGTAGACGCAGGGCATAGTTTTGATTGTCTTTTGAAAAACCAGAGCGGTTGGTGCGACCTTTGCCGATGATATAGACGTTTTCGTTGTCTCGTAGATTAGCTAAATCGACCCAGGCTTCCATGGTGATACTGTCGCCCATGTCAAAATCTAGCGAGCTTTGTTCACCAGGATCATTAATGGAGATAAAGCTCCCCGGTTTTTGAACTGACACGGCAGAGTTGTCACTCGTGAAATTTCGATAACCAAATTTCTCACCATCTGGTCTGGGGCCCGATGTGCCTAATTTCATATTTCCATGAAGCGTGCCCACTAGCGGATATTGTTCGGACAAGCTTGGATGATTGGCAATGGTTTCTGTTTCAGCCGAATCAAATCGCCAATAAGCGATGGGATCATCCTCTAAAACAAGAAGAGAGTATTCTCCCCCTTGATCTTTCGATGTGCTCAATTCAGCCGCTAAAATTAACGTCTGACTGAATGCTAGAGCAATCAAGCAAAGGAGGGATTGATGAACACGGAGCAGCAAGGCAGTGGTCATAGGGACCAAGCTCCAAAATAAGGGAAGGGAAATCGAGGCCGGTATCCCTCTTAGTCTAACACTTATGGAAAGACGATACAATTCAATCTTGGAGAAACGCCCTCTTGTTTTGCATTAAAGCGTCTGATTATTCCCTTGCTGCATGCGTAGATCGAACTGTCGAATTCAGGCGTTGGCCCCCCTCAGTCTATTTCTTTCGGCCGAACGACTTGGTGAAGTTCCCAGGTTCCCTGATTATGGAGTGCTTTTTCCCAACTTTCATGGGTAATCGAGAGCAATGCTGCGTTGGCGGTGGTGAACCAAATATCTTGCCCAGTCAGAAAACTGGCCGCTTGTTCCCAGCCTGGATTGTGGCCTATTAGCATGATTGTGGAGTATTGATCATCCGCTTGTGCAATCGCATCTCGAATATCTCGGATGCCAGCCAAGTAAAGTGAATTGAGAAAAATAGTTTTCGGAGACTGTGTGAACTGTTCCGACATCAATTCCCAAGTCTCGCGCGTTCGACTCGCATCGCTTGAAAGCACCAAATCTGGCTCCCAGTCTAGTTGAATTAATTCGTTTGCGATCAGCGGAGCATTTTTCCGACCACGTTTATTGAGCGTACGCTGGTGATCTGACAGACCATCTTTCCATGAACTTTTAGCATGCCGCATCAAAATGAGTCGTTTAAGCTGTGTTGATTTATTCATCTTCTCTAGTTGTTCTATCAGACCATTTAGGGAAAGTTGTTCAATTAATAATACGGTAATCACAATGGAGAATAGCTTTTCACTTCTCCAAAGGATTGGCTGCTTCTGATATGCTAGAATATATAGTAGAAGAGTCAATCACGGCACTCAGGCAGAAACGATGCAACAACAGGTGGTAGAACCCGACGATCAAGGCCAATTGCACGAAACGCAATTGCAGCAGGAAGATTTAATCGCCGCGATTGATATCGGGTCGAATAGCTTGCGTTTAGTGGTTGCACAAATAATCCCTGGCCCCGATTATCGTGTTCTCGATGAAGAACGTGTCCCGATCCGCCTCGCCCGCAGCTTGACCCAATATGGGCGTTTAGATGATACGGCAATTAATGAAGCCTTGACCGCACTGCGCCGGTTCAAAAAAATTGCCAGTGGTTTCAATGTCAAACAAATCAGAACGATTGCCACTTCGGCAGTCAGAGAAGCCGAAAACGGAATTGAATTTTGTGAACGGGCCAAACATGATGTCGGGCTAGAGGTCGAAGTGATTTCAGCCAAGCAAGAAGGGCAGTTGGCTTACCGCAGTGTGGCCAAAGCGTTTGATATTCAAGATAAAAATATCGCCGTGGCCGATATCGGCGGGGGCAGTACCGAAGTCGTTCTGGTTAGTTCTGGTCATATCGAAGACATCTTGACCACAAAATTAGGCGCAGTGCGAATGACCGAGATGTTTGGTCCATCGAGCCAGTTGTTTGAGAAGTCAGAAGATTTCTCGCTGATGATTCGTGAAATTGATCGTCGGCTCAAAAAACATCTGAAGAAAAAATCGTTCGTGCCGCAAGTTCTGATTGGCACCGGCGGCACCTTCACTTCGCTGGCAGCAATGTTGATGGCACAAAAAGGAATCGCCGGTGAATCGGAATGGGGTTACCGAATTCCACGAGCCGATGTGAGCCACCTGCTTGATATGTTGCGCAAGATGACCTTGAAACAACGACGAAGCGTGCAGGGCTTAAGTGACGATAGGGCCGATATCATCGTTGCCGGACTGGCCATCATCGACCGCCTAATGGCTCGGCTCAAGGTCAACATCTTGCAAGTCCATGATCGTGGGGTTCGAGATGGTTTGTTGATTACCATGATTAACGAAGGCTGTGGAGAATCCTTAGCCGAGGAAGATCATCAACAGACGCTAGAATTTTTCGCTCGTAGTTGTGGCGTCGATATCAATCACACACGTCACGTGGCAGACCTGGCTCTGAAATTGTATCGCCAGCTACAAGAAAAGTATGATCTTTCAGAGGAAGATGCGCGGCTGCTGCATGCTGCCGCCATGTTACAAGATGTTGGCTATTTAATCAATTATGAAAAGCATCACAAGCATAGTTATAATTTAGTCTTGAATAGCCATTTGCCCGGTTTCTCTCGGCATGAACTTGAAATTATCGCCAATGTTGCCAGATATCATCGTGGGGCCACACCCAAGATAAAACATTCCAACTTTGAACGCTTGGCACCAGAAGACCGAACCCGTGTGAAACAACTGGCCTCGATCCTACGAATCGCTGGCGCACTGGATCGAAGTCACAAACAACAAGTGACCGATATTACTGTGAAATCGAAAAAGGGGCATACGAATCTTTCGATAGTTTACACTGGTGACCCTGAAGTCGATCTCTGGGCCGCCAGAAGCCGGACCGACTTTTTTGAAAAAGTGTTTGATACCGAACTGACCGTTGTGTTGAGTGAAAATAATAAATAATCTTCTGCTGATGTTACTGCACTGATGAGAACACCGAATGTCAAAAATTAAAAAATGTAAATGGCTGCACAATGTGACGGGGGAATCCCTGATCAGTGACGTTGCCGAAGTGGCATTGCAGGAACGACTGAATCTGGTTGCCTACTATGTTCCGCTGGTAGCCCAGCATGCCGAAGACGATGTCGAGTACGTGCATCAAATTCGCGTGGCAGTCAGAAGAAGCCAAGCCGCACTGGAACTGTTTGCTCCACTTTTGCCGCTAAAACGGACTGAAAAGCTACAGGAAAGGCTGAAGAAAATTCGCCGTGCCGCCGGTAATGCCCGAGACCTGGATGTCTTCATTGCTCATTTGGTTGAACTAAAACAAGCAATCCCAGGCGGTAGAATCAAAGGGTCGATCAAAGAACTCAAACGCCTGCGAGCGGCCGAACAGCCTCACCTGGCTGAAATCCAAAACTATGCAGAATCAAAAAATCTGCAAGCAAACATTGATGACATAATTCAGCGTGTTCGCTGGAGAGACTCAAACAGCGAAGAGTCACTTTCCACCACCGCCCCAGGCTACCTGGAACCAGTAATCGGCGAATTCTTCTATCAAGCCGATCAAGTCTTCGATCACCCAGAAGCCCTGCACGAATTGCGGATCGAAGGCAAACGGCTGCGATACGCCATGGAACTAACCTCCGCAGCATTTGCCCCTTCGTTCAAAGAAAAACTCTATCCCAACCTAGAAAAAATCCAAACCAAGCTAGGCGAAATCAACGACCACGCAGTCGCCCAAATCAAACTAAAATCCTGGGCCGACCAAACCGCTGATCTCCACGTGGCCGATTGTCTCGGAGATATCATCCAACAACATCACGCCTCCTACGCTGAATCTACCCAACAATTTCTAGAGTGGTGGTCAGCTAAAACCGTGAAAGGTTTGAAGCAACAATTTCAGGGGTATCTAGAACCGTAGCGACAGTGATTACAGCCAAGCGTTATTCATGGTTGTTTTGTTGTCTCTTTTGGGGAATTTATCCACTGGCTCAATTCCTCAGAAAACCCCTCTGGTGCGGTAAAATTGTCCAATGGATAAATTTTCAATTCGTCTTTCATCGAATGGCTAATGGTTGGTTTCTATTTTGTGTCGTTGTAAGTGGCATCGTCAAACGACTTACGCAATGTCTCAATCTTGGCCAGGATCATATCTCTAAAATTTGTCCATTGGATAAAAAACCATCCATGGATAAATTCGCAATTTGCACATTTCAAACCGGTCAAAACAACACCTTTCCCCCCCATCATAAATCCAATCCACGGGTAGCCCTGGTTGCTCGCAACCTGGGTCGGCGAAGCCGACAAGAGGTCGCAAACAGCGGCATAATTTTTCTCGAAATGTATCCATTGCTCTGGTCCAGTTTACAATACCAATGTAAGGCACGCCGGGTGGATTTAATGAAACCTGGGTGCCATGCCCTCGCGCTTTCGCGTGGGCATGCTTTGGCTCAGTTCAATTTTAGAATTAAGATGCTCAACAAACAAAAAAGGCCGTGCCGTAGTGTCAATGAATTTACATTCATCCACCTTAGAAAGAATTCTCCATCACACAGAATGATCGATTTTAACATACCGGTTAAGTGATGATGAATTCTGATAGAAAACGGTTTGAAGGTGGATGGAAATTAAGATTTCATTCGCCCTACAGCACTTGTTGAGCGTTTCTTCTAGTGCCTCAGTGCTTCACTCATTTTCCAACCAACACTCCTGGAATCAGGGGCCACATATTCGTTTTTGAGATAAACCGGGATATTGTCGCCTTGTTTCGTTCGCCAGAGGGATAGTTGAGTTTGCAGTGATTTTAGCCGTTCGGCATTTTTCGGACGATTGGCAATATTCTCTCTTTCAAATGGGTCTTTAGTCAAATCGTATAGCTCATGTTGTGGTCGATGTAGAAACTGATTAACCCGCATCTTTGCCCCATCGTCGGTCTTGGCCAGTGTTACCCATGAATCCCAAAAGGGGTGATATGCGCTAGGCTGACGATCCGGCTTGCAGCCGGTAATATGGCAGATGAACTCATAAGTCGGGTTGAGGTTTAGAATGTACTTGTGAGTGCGTGTGCGGATGGCCCGCGCTGGCGTCCAATTGGCTTTCCACTGGGGATATATCTTGGTATTACCTGTATGGCTGGCGAAGATGGTTTTGCGATGTGTTTTCTTTTGTCGTGTAAATATATCTATGAAACTTTGCCCGTCAATATTCTTGGGCGCTGCTGCACCAGCTGACTCGATCACCGTTGGCACAATGTCCGCTAGGCTGATCATTGCATCGGTGGTTGTATTGGGTTTAATGACTCCGGGCCACACGGCAATAAATGGGACTCGGGTGCCTTCGTCGTACAAGCACCACTTGGCGAATGCAAAGTTTGGTCCATGATCGGACGTATATATGAGCAGCGTGTTGTCACGGTAACCATGATTCTCAAGGCTCCGCACGAACTTTCCTATGTTGTAATCCAACATCTCTACCGAAGTGTAGTACTCCCCGAGCGCGTCCCGTGTTTCCTTTGTATCGATCAAGTGTGGCGGAACCTTTAGTGCAGAAACATCATAGTCCTTGTTTTTCAGCCATGGCTGGTGGGTATCCGCGGTATTGATCTCTAGAAACAGAGGTCTGGCCGTGCTCCGATTTTTTAAGAACACATCCACCATGTCGATGAGACCCGCATCATGTTCTTCAGGGGACCATTTCTTGTTGATGACCTCATAGGGAAATGCCTTGTCCGGGTGTTTGCTGAATTTTCCAATATTGGCGGTCTGGTAACCGAGATCCCGAAAATAGTGCGCAATCGTTTTGGTTCCAGGGCGAACATGCCCTCCAAATACATGGCCGCCATTGCGAAATGGCATCAGCCCTGTATCGATGACAACCCTCGAAGGAGAACATAGCGTACTTGCCGCGAAGGCATGCGTGAAACGAAGCCCTTCCTTTGCAAGTCGATCCATATTGGGCGTGCGGGTGTCCTTATTGCCATAGCAGGATGAATCACGCCAGCCATGATCATCGGAAATGATCAATACAATATTGAGTTTGACGCGTTGCTTTGTGTCAGCAAATGTAGGTACTGCCTGTAGACAGCCCAAGAGAATCGCTACCATTGCATATTTTAGCATGTTTAATTCATTCCTTTTATTGGCGATCGTAAAACTGAGCCGCCGGGTGCCACTGGTGAAATTCAAAGCAACCAAAAATCCTTCTGGTGTGCCACTGGCATTTTGCCAGTGTGTGCTACGGTCGATTGATGAGTTTCATCGATTTTAACACAAGTTGATTTGTTTTGCTTCAATGTATCGAGTTCGGTAAGATGGTACGAGCTTCTCACTGGCAAGATGCCAGTGCCACACAGAATTGGCTGTTGATTGTGGTGCCAATCACCATCAACAAACACCTCTGCAAAGAATCGACCATGCCTGCGATTGCTTGAAGTTACTATAATAATTCTTCAAAAACATGCCCACGCGAAAGCGCGAGGGCATGGCACCAAGGCATCAAGAATTAGAACCTAAAAACACCCAACCCAGTTCACGGCGTTGCATGGCACCCTGGCTACTTTAGCGGACGCGGTTCGCATTGGGCAATACGTGCGACGTTGGATACGGTACACGACCGCAGGGTCGGTTGGTTTGGGGGCAAGAAACACGAAAACCCTGGTGGTTCGCGAATGGACACACCAGGGTATCTGTGGTTGCTTTGACTTACTTGAAATCAAGCAGCTTGCTTACGTTTCTTCCGCCAACCGAAAAATCCGAAGGTTGATAGAAGGCCAGCCAGGGTGGTGATGGTGGCGGGCTCGGGGACGGCATTGACGGTGATCATATGATCTACAAAATCACCCTGAAAGTACTTCTCATATGGGCTCATTTTGCTATTGTATCTGGTTTTTAGGTTATTTGGGTTAATCTGATTACCCCACGTCTCCCCAGTCCCATTATCCAAAATGTCCCATTGTCTATCTATTGCCGCATCCAGATCCCAACCCCAATCGGAACCCTTTTCCGGGTCTTTGGAATAGTCCCATTGCTGGTTTTTATATATCCCGTGCCGTTCGAGCAATGATTCGCTGCAGGTGGTTCTCCACCGTGACCACAACTCCCCCACGTGTTCCGGCAAAATCACATACTCATCTGATTCATATATAAACAACGACTGGTAGGGATCTGGGACAGCGTAGCCGTGGACTCTCGGATCGATATCGGTTGGACGAATCACGTTCTCTTTATAAATAACGGTTTCTCCGCCCGTTAATAATCGGTCCCCCCCCCAATCGACCCAACCCTTCGCGTGGTCTGCATAGTGTCCGCCATAATCATTTTTGTTCATGATCATCTGCCACTGTATGGTCTGGCCGACGGTGACATGGGAGTGTTGCCCCCACTCTCCTCTATCGATTCTCCAGGATACACTCTTAATATTTTGCCATTGATCGCTCCCGATGGTCGGTTGGTCTTGGAATCTATTAATAGACGCGTCCCAAGGTGCCAGAATACCGGCATAACTGCTATTTGCCCACACGGATGCAAGCACTGTCAGGCAGATGATTGTAAATAGGTTTTTCATCGTATTTCTCCGCTTCTTTCTGTGGATGCGATTCCCGCGACTAGGTGAAATGCTGTTTCTCATGATAGGAACCATCCTGTGCTTTTGCACATTGTGTAAGATCTCTTTGATTGGGTCATCGGTTATAAAAAACGTGTGTTCACTCTATGTTGCATACCGAGGAAACAACGTGCTTCATGTTGTCTCTAGCGGTTGACCGCAAGGTTAATATAGCGAATTGGGATAGCAGGCTTAGTGTGGTGAATTAGGGCAATTAGCTTAATATAGCGAATTAGGGTAAACTGCGTCAAGCAATAATGGTAGTATTAGTAATATCTTTTTTCTGCATACGCCTAGTTGTTTGTTTTCTACTTATTTGGCGGATTATAAGGGTTATGCGAAGCACGGCTGGAACAAATGGAAATCCGCTATGGCGGTGTACTATTCCAGCGACTTTCAATGTGAACATGTGTGCACTGCCCTGCTTGAAATGACGTCGCGATCGCTAGGAAACCCGATGAATAATTCATGATGACATTTGGGAACTTAGACTGAATTTGCTCAATAAATTAATCCAAAGTTGTTGTCACTACTTCGGAAGTCGGGGTGGTTTTGAATGTTGCAAATCTCATTGCCAGTCTAGATAAGTGATCAACCACTTTGAGTTGACACCAAGGCACTAAAGGTTTTGAATTTAAACCTTCGTGCCTTTGAGTCTTCGTGGTTCAACTCTTATCTTCCTTCCCTAGCGGCTTCGAGGCTTCGCGTGAGAACCTTTATTGCCCAAGGTGAATGGTCAAATGGAGTTCCCGGTCCGCAGATAGCGGACCATAGACCTTGGGTCTCCGCCAATAGCACTCGAACTAGCCAAATGCTTGCTATCAACAGCAGCAAAAGAAGGTTGCAGAGGACGATAGGCACTTGCATTCTAAAGTGGATATGACTATCATAAAACATACCAATCATTCTGTTTGTTACAGAGATCCATATGAAAACTGCAATACAACCCCGTGCGATCAAGACGCGTGATCGAATTCTGCGTGAAGCGGCGCAAATGTTTGCACTTAAAGGGTTTCCTGACACCAAGGTGGCCGAAATTATCAAGGCTGCCGAGGTGACCAGCGGAGCGTTTTTTCATCACTTCAAAGGTAAGGAAGACCTGGGTTTCGCGGTGATCGATTACCACATGGAAGAACGATGCCGGGCGTTGGACCGGATCGAAAAAAGCTTGCCTATCAATGACAACAACAATCCGCTTGATCGACTTTTTCGGCGTCTGGATGCCGTATGCGAGTTGGTCGTCAAACGCCGAAACAAAAAGGGAGGCTGCCTGATCGGGAATCTCAGTACAGCGCTCAGTGATA
>NVWB01000012.1 GCA_002733575.1 Blastopirellula sp.
AACCCAACCTAAAGACCTTTTCGGGTGCCACTGGCTATTTCCAGTGAATCCAGGACCCTCATAGCCAATCAGATTCATAGATGCATTATAATTTGGGTTGTGATAAAACATTGGGATATCTCAATTCCATTGCAGCACACACTGGCGAAGCCAGTGGCACCCGGCGTAAGCAACTCAAATGGACCCAAACCATGAAATCCCACCGCGTCAGCCACATCCTACTCCTCGGTATCCTCGGCCTTGTCTTGGTTATTCCAGCCCCGCTTGCTTGGTATCTGGGCGAGGTGGATCTTGCTGAGATGCACAGCGGCACGATGGACCCTTCGGGTAAACGCTCCACTTATCTCGGGCGGTTCATGGGTATGAGCGTTACGGTGTTGGTTGGGTTCATGCTGTTCCTTGTTTGCGTGGTTACTGTCTGGCAAGCGTTCATGGCCTAAAAGTAGGTCAGTGCTGTGCCTGACGATGAAGCAAGATCGGTTCTCAATCTCCGTCAGGCACAGCACTGACCTACGTTCTTTTTCTTTTGCCTTGTGATTACCACCAAGGCTCGAAGACACGAAGGGTTTGATTTCACAATCTTCTCTTCTTTGTGCCTTACTGCCTTCGTGGTGTATATCCTTTCCTTCTTTTTTCTTCGCGCCTTAGCGGCTTAGCGTGACAAATTCTTCTTTTGACAGGATGAACATGATCAACAGGATAAGGTATGAATCAAACTCTCTGTATTCTCCGTGCCCTCTGTGTTTTAATCTTTTCTTTGTGCCTTCGTGGTAATATCTCTTCTTACTTCTTACTTCCCCTCTCTGCGTCTCCGCGTCTCTGCGCGAGGCCCTTCTTTTTTCTTCGTGCCTTAGTGACTTCGTGTGAGAACCTTTTCTTTTGCAGTTCAAAAGGCGGCTGATGAACAGCACACCCTACAAAACTTTCCGGCGGGCCTTACATTTCGTTTGTAAATTGGACCAGAGTGAAGTTGGGTTTTGCGGAAGAAGTTGTAGGATGTTTTTGAAGGACAGAAGACAGGTAATGGTAGGTACAAATATTGATGTACGCCGGTTTCTACTGGGGGGAAAGGTCGGTTTTATCGTCTCTCGAAAACGCACGAAAAGAGAATATGTCCATGGACACATTTATAGCCAATGGACAAATTTTGGTTATGTCATTTTGGCAGAAGAAACAACACTCGACACAAGCACTTGGTATGAAAGCGTTTGCAGCGAATCACAATGCCCTAGCGAAGCTGTTTTCGCCACTGAATTTGGGCCTATTTGCATGATAAAAATACATCCACTGGCTAAACAGTTGTCCAACAGAGGGGTTTTCTTGAAAATATGGCCAGTGGCTATATTGGACAACGAACCATCAGAACCGATATGATTACTGGCTCAATTCAACATAAAATGAAAGACAAACAAGATGAACATTCAACCCTTTGGCGAAATTAACCCGGCGGAGTTAGAAGAATTTTATGATGGCGAAATCAAGGTCAATGGCAAGCTGATCGAGATTGATCTCAACTTTGAAGAAGAATCAATCGAGGCCGAGGAACTGACCAAAGTTGAAAGCTTCATCAAAAATATCGAGCAACACATGAAGCAGGCATTCAACGCGATCTCTGCCGACTATGATCTCGGCGAGGAATCGGATACCGCACTGTTCTATTTAGAGCATCACCGGAAAGAATTGAGCAAAATAATATTTAGTACAATTTTTGGCCCAAACCCAGTCACCAAAGAATTGTTCATGCAGAACCTATCCGCAAACCGGATTGGGCTGTACCCCGAAGAGGAAGAAGCCTTTGCCATTATCGATATCCAACTGCCTAAGGAATTCACCAACTACATTATGGCAGTCACTTTCGATAACACCGGCAAGTTTGCGTTTATCTCGATGGACAGTTAAACGAACACTATGGCCCTACTAGCACTTGATCGTTTTCCGTTTTTTAAATGCTCGGCCTGCTGATTCCATTTTGGCGATGTATTCGGTTGCCAGTGGAACTTTACAGGCTGTGTCGCCCATGTTGACTTCGACCTTGCCAATTTTTTTGGCGGCTGCTTTGGCTGCCTTGGAAAGTGGTTTGACATACCCGCCGACCGAGATCACAAATCCATTCATCGTGCAGCGAACTTGATCGGTTGTCTGATGGATTGTCTGCTCAACTTGCTTCAGCAGATCTTTGATTTCTGCCAAGTCGAGTTCATCGTCTGCCACGGTTGCGACCACGCCGGAGTAAGTACACCAGCCGGTGCAAGCAATGCTTGTGTTCTTCGATTTGATCCACTTCATCGCCAAATCACGGCCATGCCCGCTTTCAACCGCCACGCCAGGCACAGTGTATTCTGCGATCATGTGCCACGGTGCATTTTTGGCCCAGGTGTTCAACAGCCGCTTGTTCATCTGTTTTCCATCGGCCACAATGCCGGCCAAATACATGGCATCAACATTGCCTGTTTCATAGAGCTCGCAAGCCAGTTCTTGATTTCCCTTGATTTGCTTAGCAATCACTTTCAGATCGCCAATCTTGACCCCAAACACATCACACGAGACCCCATGACGCTCGTAGGTTTTCCGAGTTTGTGCTGACCCTTTTTTCTTTAAAGCGGCCATGACTTGGTTAACGGTATTCATTGTTTGTTCTCACAATAGAAGAAAAGAGAGCGTTGGCGGAGATCATTAAAGAAAGGGTATCGCAATCTGATCGATGGTTCAACTTATTGAGAACTTACTACAGATTATCCTCACGTTGGATATTAAATTTACATCGAGGAGTAAAGTTCAAGTCACTTCTGGCACACTCTTAGTAAAGTAGTTGACTACGCATCCATCCCTAATCTCAAACACTACCGAGAGAGTATAATCTGGACCCATTATACATAGTCCACCTTCTGAAAAATCATAGGGAACTCTGTTATTGCAATGCAACAAATCAACATGCTCATACTTCGTCTTCATCCGTGAGCCATTTTCTAGAACAGTCTCATCATAGAAAGTTGCATCCTCTTCATACGAAGTGTCAAAGCCTTTATTGATCATAAACTCTTCAACGGTTGCCACATCTGATCCAAGCGAGACGTGTTGCAGTAAGCTCAATCCAGAGTCTTTACTATCGAGAAGAACTTTTCTGGATGGCGTGCTAGAACAGCCAATGAAGAAGAGCACGCCACAACAGGAGAGCAGGGCAGCTCTCTGAGCTTGCTTAAGCTGAATGAGATGATTCATTTTAAAACGCCCGAGTCGCAGGCTCCTTCTTCAAATCCACCACGCAAGCAATTACCAACAGCGGCAACGTAAAACCGCCGAGGAGCCATGATTGGTTATCGGTGAAGACTTGCAGCATGGTAAGGCCGCTGAGTGTTGCCAGGCAGACCATGGCAAAGCACTGGTAGAATGCGTGATACGAAGAGCGTTCTGACATGCGTACCAGTAACACACTAAAAATGCACAACGCCTGGGCCACTAAGCAAATTGCGAACAGATAGGTCAAGTTCGTGAGTAACATCCTTGCTCTCTCATTGATATATGAAAAGGAGTGGGACTGAACTGAATAGATAATGCATTTCAGTCCCTGGTAGTCAAAACAACTGAATCATCCTTGACTCAATCACCTAGACCTTTGTTACGCAGCAAAAAACTTCTTGTTTTCTGGGCGATGAAAGAATTTTAGCTAAAGTGGCCCTGTTTCACGAATAGCAGTTTCAGGAGAATGTGTGATATTTCACAAAAAAACGCACCGAGATAATCCCGGTGCGTTGTAGAACTGCAACTGCTAGCAGTTCATTTAATCTACTTAATCTACTTAAGCAACTTACTCAATTCAGCATCCAACTGGCTTACATGAATGCTGCGGCTGATGACCTTGCCATCTTTGCCGATCAAGTAGACCGTTGGCAGCGTCAACACACCTTGCTCGCTGGCCAGGCGGCTATCGAGACCACCTTCTTCATACAACTGCGGCCACGACAAACGACTGGTTGACAGGAATGCGTCAAGCTCTTGTCGACTCGAATCAAGACTGATGCCAATAGGGTGAAAACCGCGAGCCCCATACTTGGCTTGTAGCTGGCGAATGACCAGCATGTCTTGCTTACAAGGTTCACACCAAGTGGCCCAATAATGAATGAACACCACTCGGCCCTTATAGGCAGCCAAGTCAAACTGCTTGCCATTGGTCGTTTCTCCTTTGATCGAGATCGCCTTGCCAACAGAGCCTAATCGACGAATGGCCCCTTCCGCTTTAATCGCCAGTGGCGTTTGCGAGAAGTTGTCCTGAATTTTGGTGTACCACTTTTTGGCTTCCGTTTCCTCGCCAGCAAATTCATGAGCAATCGC
Source organism: Blastopirellula sp. (assembly GCA_002733575.1). Taxonomy (GTDB): domain Bacteria; phylum Planctomycetota; class Planctomycetia; order Pirellulales; family Pirellulaceae. The sequence continues at coordinate 4,330 of NVWB01000012.1, forward strand.
CAACTGCAATATGGCTTCCGCCGCATCGTCGGTCTTCGGATAATCGGTCACAAACTTCTTCAAGCTGACTAACCAAGCATCTTGAACCTTAGGGAAGTCGGCTTCAGAGTCTTGCAACTTAGTCGTATATTCGGCTGTCATGTATCGGAATTTGACATAACCGGCGGTGTCGCTACCCGGCACTGACTTCTCTAGCCCATCGGCCAATTGCTTCAATTTGCCCATGCCAGAATCAAGTTCGCCCGTCTGCACTCCGGCACTAATGGCATCCGCCATTTGACGTACCCAATTGCCCTTGGACTCGGCATCGCTGGTGGCTGCAATCAATTTTTCAATGAGTTCAATGCGGGTTGCATTCAACTTTTTCCGCTGATCTAAACTGGCCGCTTCCGCCAATTTGACGTCCAAGGCTTCAAGCTCGGTCAGTAGCAATTGCGTTTTCGTATCGGCAAAAGAAGCCATTGGACCTGCTGCATCAGGACGGGCACTAAAGGATGCTTGAAAGAAGAAACCCTCTCCGCCTGTGCTTGAACTGGCAATACTCATTGACTTGGGGGCCGAGATAACTTTCCAAACGTCACCGACCCTGACCAATGTGCCGATATCAATTTGGCCATGTTCGCCTTCGGTTTCCACTACCGAAGCTACATTTTCGTAGACAACCAAATCTTTGGTGGCACCATCGGTTCCAGCAGGAACTACCCCAGGGCGAGTTGCCCCAAAGTGAACCCACTTGGACTTGGCTGAAATTACCTTCTGCGAACGAACCCAAGCACCGAAGTCTTCTTTGGACATGGCCAGTTTGGTTTTCAACTCGACCGCTTTATCACCTTGTAGCCCTAAAGCTGAAATATCGGCTTCATTTAAAACTAGAATTTGAAAGCGATCCGAATCATTTGTGCGAATTGCGGCCACGATCTCAGAAGAGACCTCTTCGGCAGATATCATTTGCCAACTGTCGATCTTTCCATCTTCATCGGTATCGAGTCCCCAGCGCGAGCCGCCGGTTGATAACCAGCGATATTGATCGGCCTTGCCGTTGAAATCGGCATCGATATCCCGATAGACTTCGACCCCATTTTGATAATATGCCCAGACATCGACCTTTTTATCACCATTGGTGTCGAGAAACTGTCGCAATTTCTGCCTGGCAGAACCATAGACAACCCAACCGGTACTTTCGCCTATCTTCTCAGGCTTAATTGAGCACTCTTTAATTTGATCAGAATCAGGGATTTCATACTGAATATCAGCCTGAATTGGACCAAACTGAAGCGCCTGCTCCACTGTAGGAGCAGCAAATACCGAGGCGGGAAAGACTAAGAGTGACAAAACAAACACTCTGGAAATGGAATTCATCTTCATCTGAGGTTACTTCCTTGTGACCTATTAATACAAAACAACAGAGGTACTTCTAAAGACAGTGATCGTGATTATCTACTTTTTTGCGATTCATATCACGACCAATTTGCAGATTTTTCTTAAACTCTTTTTCCACTACAAGCGAACCACATGCCCCCAAGAACCTCTTATATACAGGAGAATAGGCATATAAAGCGAGAAACAGACAAGTATGCCAGCATAAAGATCGATATTTAAAGGGTATTTTTTACCCGATAAAGTTCCTCCCCCGTTTGACACAAATAGCTTCGGCTTTAGAATACGATACTCCAATCCAGTCAGCATCGATGACTGTGAAAGGGCGTATAGCTCAGTTGGTTAGAGCGCGTCGCTGATAACGACGAGGTCCCAGGTTCGAATCCTGGTACGCCCACTAGACTAAAGTGTCAAATTATTGATACTTACCCACTTCACATCCCCAGTGTGAAGAAGAAACGGGGCTGTAGCTCAGTTGGGAGAGCACCTGCTTTGCAAGCAGGGGGTCGTCGGTTCAAGTCCGTCCAGCTCCACTCAGTTTTTAATTTAAGGTGTTTCTAACTCACGTTAGCCAGTTATTTACCTTCATTGGAATTTAATTGGACAGTTTTGATAAATTCAAGCACTGTACCACTTTACTTTCACAAGCTGATGTATATAGTTACTTACTTCTCATTAACTGAATGGGGAGCACCTAGTGTTTTCAAACTTTGAGACCCACTAGGAAGCGGTAAGAAGATTGCTGCTTAGATTTGATCATTGACAATTTGGTTTTGAATTAGTGTAGATGGCATTTTGTGTGTTGTTTGCTGTTGGGTTAGTTGGTTCCTTAGCGGGAATCGAAGACTTGACGTTTTAGCAAGTGATACATGAAATTACACAACAACTATAATTTTTAAAATAGCATGTGAATAACTACCACATGCGAAGTAATGGGTAAGTTAATAAATTAACGAGCTTCAAGTTGTTTAACGACAACGAGTTGCAAGTTTAACATTTAGCGAAGCTGTTATTCTCGAGAAATATAGAATAAATCGTTGCAAATAGGATACCTTTGACTCTGTTCACACAGAGTTGAAATTCCTTCTTAGTTTGTCAAATGTGACGAGCGATCGCTTTTGCGAGAGCTTTGAATATTTGTGGTCAAGCTATTAAGGGCACACGGGGGATGTCTTGGCATCAGAAGGCGATGAAGGGCGTGGAAGACTGCGAAAAGCTTGGGGAAGTTGTCAAACGAACGTTGATCCCGAGATTCCTGAATTAACATATACTGAATACATAGGTATATGTGGCAAACCCAGAGAACTGAAACATCTAAGTACCTGGAGGAAGAGAAAGAAAACTCGATACCGTCAGTAGCGGCGAGCGAAATCGGTATAGCCCAAACCGCGGGGATTTTCCCTGCGGGGTTGTAGGGTCTTTCACATGGGAGTTACAAAGTAGTCTGCTAGTCGAACGGCATGGAAAGGCCGACCATAGAAGGTGACAGTCCTTTAGACGAAAGCGGAGCTACCTCCCGAAAGATACCTGAGTAGGTCCAGTCACGTGGAACCTGGACTGAATCCACGGGGTCCATCCCGTAAGGCTAAATACTCTCTGATGACCGATAGTGAACTCAGTAGCGCGAGTGAAAGATGAGAAGAACCCCTGTTAGGGGAGGAATGTGAACCTGAAACCGTGTGCCTACAAGCGGTCGGAGCCCTATGTTTAACATGGGTGACGGCGTGCCTTTTGCATAATGATCCGGCGAGTTACCGTCTGCGGCAGGTTAAGGCCTTACGGGCTGAAGCCAGAGGGAAACCGAGTCTTAATAGGGCGAATACGTCGTAGGTGGTAGACGCGAAACCAGGTGATCTACCCATGAGCAGGTTGAAGCGCGAGTTATATTGCGTGGAGGACCGAACCCACTTAGGTTGAAAACTGAGGGGATGACTTGTGGGGAGGAGTGAAAGTCTAATCAAACCTGGAGATATCTCGTTCTCTTCGAAATAGCTTTAGGGCTAGCCTTGAGCCACTACATACCGGGGGTAGAGAGACTGAATCGGTTTGGGGCCCTTCCCGGGGTACCCTGCTGAACCAAACTCCGAATACCGGTATGACTATCTCAGGAGTCAGTCCGCGAGGGATAAGCTTCGCGGTCGAGAGGGAAACAACCCAGACCGTCTGTTAAGGTCCCGAAGAAATGCTCAGTCACTAAGGAAGTTAAATTGCCGAGACAACCAGGATGTTGGCTTAGAAGCAGCCACCATTTAAAAAGTGCGTAACAGCTTACTGGTCGAGCAATTTTGCGCCGATAATGAACGGGAGTAAGCATTTCACCGAAACAGCGGATTTGATCATTCTACGGAATGATTAAGTGGTAGAAGAGCGCTGATAGTCAGATACAAGCCATACCGTAAGGAGTGGTGTCGGGGCTATCAGGTGATTATGCCGGAATGAGTAACGATAAAACAGGTGAGAATCCTGTTCGCCGAAAGCCTAAGGTTTCCTGGGGAAGGCAATTCCGCCCAGGGTTAGCCGGTACCTTAGTCGAGGCCGAAAGGCGTAGACGATGGATAGCAGGTTAATATTCCTGCGCTGCGTTCGTGGACCGATGGAGGGACGGCGTTTCAAAGATGATCGGACTGGTGGAATAGTCCGTGATTGGTTGCAAGTTGGAGGGATAGGAAAATCCACCCTCGTAATACAAGCAATTGATCTGAGCGATTCTTCGCGTAATCATTGGCGGAACGTCCAAGAAAAGCTTCTAAGGGTTGAAGCGACGCAACCGTACTAAAACTGACACAGGTAGGCAGGTCGAGTAGACCAAGGCGCTCGGGATAACGGTGGTTAAGGAACTCTGCAAAATGACCCCGTAAGTTCGCGATAAGGGGTGCCTCCGACGGTTCACGCTGTTGGAGGCCACAGAAAATCGGCTCTGGCGACTGTTTATCAAAAACACAGGACCCTGCTAACACGCAAGTGGATGTATAGGGTCTGACGCCTGCCCGGTGCCGGTAGGTTAAGGAAGAGGGTGCAAGCTCACGACCGAAGCCCCGGTAAACGGCGGCCGTAACTATGACGGTCCTAAGGTAGCGAAGTTCCTTGTCGGGTAAGTTCCGACCTGCATGAAAGGCGTAACGACTGGAGCACTGTCTCAACCACCGACCCGGTGAAATTGTAGTTGTGGTGAAGATGCCACATACCCGCAGTTAGACGGAAAGACCCCGTGAACCTTTACTGTAGGCTGATATTGGTCTGAGATATGTTCTGTGTAGGATAGGTGGGAGACTTTGATCTTGTAGCGCAAGCTATAAGTTAGTCGTCCTTGAAATACCACCCTGGATATGTTTTAGCTCTAACCCTGAATTTCCATGAATCTGGACAGGGAACAGTGTCAGTTGGGCAGTTTGACTGGGGCGGTCTCCTCCCAAAGAGTAACGGAGGAGTGCAAAGGTACCCTCAGCCTGGTCGGCCATCAGGCAAAGAGCGCAAAAGTACAAGGGTGCTTGACTGTGAGACTTATCAGTCGAACAGGTACGAAAGTAGGTTTTAGTGATCCGGTGGTTCCGTATGGAAGGGCCATCGCTCATCAGATAAAAGGTACTCCGGGGATAACAGGCTTATCGCATCCGAGCGTCCATAGCGGCGATGCGGTTTGGCACCTCGATGTCGGCTCATCACATCCTGGGGGTGAAGAAGCTCCCAAGGGTTCGGCTGTTCGCCGATTAAAGTGGTACGTGAGCTGGGTTCAGACCGTCGTGAGACAGGTCGGTCCCTATCTGCTGTGGGCGCACGAAATTTGAGGAGGTTCTTCTTTAGTACGAGAGGATTTGGAAGGACGTTCCTCTGGTGTTCCAGTTGTCACGCCCGTGGCACGGCTGGATAGCTATGAACGGAAAGGATAAACGCTGAAAGCATCTAAGCGTGAAGCCCGCTCCAAGATCAGATTTCGTAAGCACGTAAGTGCGAGAGTCCCCTGGAAGACTACCAGGTTGATAGGCCAGATGTGTAAGTACAGTAATGTATTCAGCTAACTGGTACTAACGGACGAAAGCTTGACCACTTATATTCAACGCTCTTGATCTCGAGAGCTACCTCTACTTGAAAAGCTCTAACCAGCTTTTACCTAAACAATTGGAATCCGAAGCCTAGCGAGGACGAAGAAAGTTTTCTAGTAGATCATAGTTGATGTAGTTTTGATTTTTCACAAAATCAAGCAGCCATCGCAACTAATTCAAATCAAAGTCAACCAGGCTGTATCGGCCTTCACGTCGATACAGTCTTTTCCGGTGACTATATCTTGGTGGATATACCTGTTCCCATTCCGAACACAGAAGTCAAGCACCTGGAGCCGATGATAGTGCCAAAAGTGCGAAAGTAGGTATCGCCGGATTTTTTCTTACAATCAAAAAGCTTGTTGCTTAGTTCAAACCAGAACTAGCAACAAGCTTTTTTTTATGCGCCGATATCTTAGTTCAATTATGCACAAGTTTCGACTAGAATTAGGTTGATCTAAATAGATCGTATAGCAGTTTTATTAAAAGATCATTGAATGATGTTTTTGCATAAATGAACCCCAACCAATCGAACATGAATCATGACGCCATTTATGCTTTTGAACAGCAATTGGCCATCCATGATAAAGATGCACGCAAAGCTTTCGGGGTTTTCTATACACCACGAATTGTTGCACGCTCAATTCTGCTGGGCGTGCATCAGGTTCTTCAAGACAAATTTGCTTTAAAAGATGGCCTGGCGGATCAGTCAACTTGGTCTGATTTGCAACAGAAGTTTCCCTGTCTATCGAGGCCAGACTCTGTTAGTGGTAGAGATCCCTTCATTTCTATTCTTGAACCATCATTAGGAACAGGCATCTTTGGCGTTGAATTGATTTTTCTACTGCATTTCATCTTAGTAAAACGCTGGAAAGGGCAGGGCAGTTCCGATGTGACTTGTGCCTCTAGGTGGCAGGAGTACGTAGATCAGTTTCTGTTCCTGAATTTTCATGCAATTGAAATTCTTCAAGAGCCAGCTCATTTGGCTCAGCAGAATATGCTTCAAGCCTTAGAGACCACGGGTTACAAGGAAACCGGGAATCAGCAGTTTGATATTCGAATCGCAAATGCGTTAAGCGGTGACAGTGAACCAGTTTCACGCTATTATTCTGTCGTGATTGGTAACCCGCCCTACTCTGGCGTCTCTTCAAATCAAGGCGATTGGATCAATGGACTTCTGCGTGGGAAAAACAGCATAGGTGCAGAGAGCAGAAGTTATTACGAAGTGGCGGGAAAACCACTCAACGAAAAAAAACTGTGGCTCTCGGATGATTATGTGAAATTTATCCGACTGGCTCATTGGCACATCGATCGATGTGGAGCAGGCGTAGTCGGCATGGTCACCAATCATGGCTATCTGGATAACCCTACTTTCCGCGGTATGCGATATCAATTGCAACAAAGTTTTGATCAGATTCAGGTTCTTGATCTTCATGGTAATGTAAAGAAGAAAGAAAAGGCCGAAGACGGAAGTATTGATCAAAGTGTCTTTCAAACAGAGCAAGGAGCTGCGATTGGATTGTTTGCCAAAACTCCTAATCCGCAGCAATCGTTAGTGAAGCGAGGTGACCTTAGAGGTACAAGAGTATCTAAGTTAGAACAATTAGATCAATCTTCGTTCAACCAGTTGGCGAATGCAGAAGTGCGGCCCTGTTCGCCTTTTTACTTCTTTATGCAGCGAAATAATGATTTGGATCAAGAGTATCAGTCTGGTATTTCCATTCTTGACTTGATGCCTGGCTACACTTCGGCGGTTGTCACAGCCAGAGACCATCTGGTGATTGATATAAATAGAGGTGTGTTACTTGAACGGATTGCCCTGTTACGCGACTCTCGAATCTCTGATGAAGAAATACGGACTCGTTTCTTTCCGCGGCCTAGATCAAAAAAGTACCCTGCTGGAGATACCCGAGGCTGGAAATTAAGTGCAGCACGAGAAAAATTACGCAATGATTCAAATTGGAAAGAGCGAATCCAACGTTGTGCCTATCGAGCCTTAGATGATCGATGGATCTATTGGTCGTCTTCGATGATTGATTGGCCCCGTGGAAAGTTGATGGAAGCTTGCAGTGAAGAAGGAAATAAGGCGTTGATCGTTAGACGCCAAATGCTCTCAGGTCACGAATGCAACTTTTTTTGGGTCACAAATAAAATTACGGTTGATGGAATCATTCGCAGTGATAATCGTGGCAATGAAACGGTTGTTCCGCTTTATGTTCAAGGCGAAGCAAATGTTCAAGTAGATCTTCTTGCGGAGCATCTTCATCGCTGGGGACTTAACTGGAGCGATGATCGTTCTTTAAAAGAGTCAAATTGTCTTAATACCGAGTCGTTGTTGGCAACGGTTTACGCTCTGTTCTACAGCACCGAGTATCGAACGCGTTATGCGGATCAGCTTTGTGTTGACTACCCTAGGGTCTTTTTCCCGAAATCAGAAGAACTATTGACGCAACTTATTCCACTGGGGAAAGAGTTAATACGACAGCATCTAATGACTGCTGAGGGGCAAACAGACATTGCACTGGAAGAATTAAAGAATCTTCAAGTGGATCGCGGATTTCCTAAATACATGAATGGAGAAATCAGGATTAATCGTGAATCAATCCTTGATACGGCGACGGAAGATCAGTGGAACTATAAATTCGGCACGCATCAAGTGATGCGGAAGTGGCTGAAAGATCGACGCGGTAAAACTCTATCGAGAGATGAAGTGAACTCCTATCGACGAGTCAAGCAAACGATCATCGGTACGCAAGCGGTTGTTACGCAGATTGATCAATTGATTTCCGAGGCCGGTGGGTTTACGAAAGCATTTTGCGTAACCTGATGCTTCTTATTAACGCATTTTAAAATTCCGTGTTCCGATTAACTACGAAAAGCGTCCCTTTGCTTTCCGTTTTTCTCAGTCCCGTTAGGGACGATATCATGTAGCCAGGGAATTCATTCCCTGGAGTAGATATGACTCTATTCAAGAAAGCCCCGGATGGGGCGATATCGGGAAGATCAAGGTTGTTTGGACTTCTAATGGCCGATTCTGGGAGGTATAACAGACGCTTCTCTGTGAACTCCACCGCTTTCAGCCTTATACCCGACAACAATATCGGCATAAAAACCTTTATCGAACTTCAAATTATCATCATAAATTCCTTCAAAAGACATCTCACGCCAAGACGCAAAGGCGCCAAGGACGGAAGAAGAGAGAGTACCACCAAGGCACGAAGACACGAAGGAAAAAAAAGTCTTAAACACAGAGGCACAGAGTAAACAGAGGAATGGGGTTCAAACCTTATCCTGTAAGTCATGTGCATCTTGTCAAAAAAAAGATTCTCACGCGAAGCCTCGAAGCCGCGAACAGGTTTTGCTGCAAACTTTCTTGGCGACTTTGCGTGATTTATTTTTCGTTTGTTTGAGGATTGTTTCTGACGCACAATAATCAACGACCTGCTCCAAACAGAATAACAAGGGAATATGGTATCTATAGGGTTTTAGAGACCGTAGCAAGCAGTCTTCGGTGGGGTTCACCGAGAAGTGTCGAAAGATCTTTGTTTTATAGGTTGAATGTGGCGTTTATAATCGACGTCACCCCATCCGGGGTTTTGAGGATTTTAGATTTTCATTTTCCTGGGGCTGAAGCCAACCAGGCTAGGTGACTTCGTCCCTACCGGGACTATAAATTCAAGATCAAACTGAGCATCGCCATTCTGTGAACATGAAAAGATCTGAGACCCTTGCAGCAATTTTCGTTAAAACTCGGCATAGAGACTTTTGAAATGCTCTAGAACGGTCAAGTTCTTACTTCTCAGTCCCTTTGATCCAGTCAATCGAAAATTGGGTGAAGGAAATTTTGGCGTAACCATCTCGCTCAAACAGAATGCCTACGTTGCCGTTGGGTAGTTGAACCAAGTTGGAATAGGCGGCTGATTTCTCGTAGATTAAACGGCTATGCGACCAGGTTTGTGCATCATCGATTGAAAGACGAACGGTCATGTGATGGCGGCCCTTGGTGGTTGCCGGGTTCGAAAACAAATACCAAGATCGAGTATTATTGCCTGGCGGGTTGTATTTGATGAAGCTGCCTTGGCAAACCGATTCAATGAGTGTTGCATCGTTTCTAGTTGGGCCCCAGGATTTGCCACTGTTTTTACTGAAGGTGATGCCCCTTTGGCCGAGTTCACGATAGCTTCTCATGTTCAATAATAAGTCGCCATTTTCCATTTCAGCAACTGCCGATTCATTCATGGCCCAATCGGTTACGCCACCTAGTTCCCAGGTTTTACCGTGGTCATCGGAATAGATGATATGTGAGCGCCCGGCTTGTTTCCAAGCTGTTCCATTTGGAGTCACGCGATGATCACACGGCATTACCAAGCGACCGGCATTTGGTCCTTGGGTCAGTTGAATTCCGTTGCCTGGTCCGGTTGCGTACCAATCCCAGTCTTTTAGTTTGGTGGTTGATGTAATGTCACGAGGCTTTGACCAAGTCTTGCCATCGTCTTCACTATGGGTCACCAGTACACTGCGGTTGTCTCGATTGAATACCATGTGAATGTGACCTGTCTGTTGATCAACCACAGGGCAAGGGTTGCCGATGGTGATCTTCTTGGTGTCGCCCTCTTCGTAAACGAGCGTTTGTTCGTTCCAAGTTTTGCCGTTGTCGGAACTTCTTTTGAGAACTAAATCAATGTCGCCGTGGTCGCTGCCGTTGTCTTTTCGGCCTTCGCTGAATGCCAGTAGTGTGCCTTGTTTGGTGCAGACAATCGCTGGGATTCGATAAGTGTGATAACCATCGTCACCGCGTGAGAACACATCGACCAAGTCGAGAGATTGCCCAAAAGCGGTGTCTGTGAAGTTCAATAAAATGGAGAGTGCAATTGCAATGGAGAAGAATGTGGTGCGGATCATGAAAATTCCTTGATATTGAATTGCGAGGGGAAATGGGCGGGGTGGAAGAAAGGCCGAAGGGCAATTGTTGATCCCTTCGACCTTGTCTGCTTAATGTCCGTTGAAGCGTTTATTCATCTTCTTGAAGACTGGCGATCACCGAATAATCTTCGAGCGTGCTGGTATCGCCTACGGTTTTAACACCAGAGGCAATGTCTCTCAGTAAACGACGCATGATTTTTCCGCTACGAGTTTTCGGCAGTGCGGCGGTAAAACGAATATCGTCTGGCACAGCTAAAGCGCCGATTTCTTTGCGGACATGTTGTTTCAATTCTTTTTTCAATTCTTCACTTGGCTCGACCCCTTTAAGTGAAACAAAAACTGAAATCGCTTGCCCTTTGATTTCATGAGGGCGACCGACTGCGGCCGATTCGGCAACTGCGGGGTGCGAGACTAGGGCGCTCTCGACTTCGATAGTGCTTAGTCGGTGACCAGAGACATTGATCACATCGTCGATTCGACCCATGATCCAGTAGTATCCATCATCATCGCAGCGAGCATTGTCTCCGGCTAAATAGCAGTGGGGAACGGTATTCCAATACTGCTCTTTGTATCGCTCTTTATCGCCCCAGATACCGCGAAGCATGCCTGGCCAGGGATGGGTGATTGTCAGTTTGCCGCCTTGGTTGGGGCCTACTTCGTTGTTTTCGTCGTCGAAGATAGCAGGGATGATGCCAGGCAGCGGTTTGGTACAGCTACCAGGTTTGGTGGCGATGGCACCAGGCAGTGGAGACATCATGATGCCGCCGGTTTCGGTTTGCCACCAAGTATCAACAATCGGGCAGCGTTCTCCCCCGACCTTTTTGTGATACCACATCCAGGCTTCTGGGTTGATTCCTTCTCCGACTGTTCCCAGTAAACGTAAGCTGGAAAGATCGTGTTTATCGACCCACTCATCGCCCCATTTGATGAACGCGCGAATAGCGGTCGGTGCGGTGTAAAGAATATTGACTTTGTATTTTTCAATCAATGCCCAGAACCGGCCTTCATCGGGCCAGTTGGGGGCGCCTTCGTACATCAGGCAAGTGGCACCAGCGGCCATGGGTCCATAAACAATGTAGCTGTGCCCTGTGATCCAGCCGCAGTCTGCGGTACACCAATAGACATCGGTCTCTTTATAATCGAAGACCCACTCGAAAGTTTTTTTGGCGAAAAGATTATATCCGGCGGTGGTGTGTTGAATACCTTTGGGTTTGCCGGTGGAGCCACTGGTATACAAAATGAACAGCGGGGCTTCGCTGTCGAGTGGTTCGGCGGGACACTTATCGGATGCTTTGTCTGTCAGGTCGTGCCACCAGTGATCGCGGCCTTCTTGCATGTCAACTTCGGCACCAGTGCGACGCAGCACAATACAGTTTTCAACGGTAGGCGATTTGGCAAGTGCTTCATCAACGGTTGACTTTAGCGGCAATTGTTTGCCACGCCGCCAACCAGCATCCGAAGTGATCACCAGTTTTGCATTGGCATCGTTATTGCGATCCGCGATGGCTTCCGCAGAAAAGCCTGCGAAGATTACCGAATGAACGGCACCAATCCGAGCACAAGCCAACATGGCGATAGGCAATTCTGGGACCATCGGCATGTAGATCGAAACGACATCACCTTGCTTGATGCCAAGATCTTTCATCACGTTGGCAAAACGACAGACTTCATCATGCAGTTGTTGGTAGGTGAGGGTGCGTTGGTCGCCTGGTTCACCTTCCCAAATGATGGCAGCCTTGTTGCGGCGATCTGTGGTGAGATGCCTGTCCAGGCAGTTGTACGAAACATTTGTTTTGCCGCCCACGAACCACTTGGCGTCAGGTTCATTCCAATCAAGCACTTGGGTGTAAGGTTCAAACCAGTGTAGTTCTTCCTTGGCGTATTTATCCCAAAAAGCGATAGGGTCGGCTTTCGCTGTGTCCCATAGTTGCTGATATTCTTCGAGTGACTGGATACTAGACGCTTGCCTGAATTCCTCGCTGGGAGGAAACAAACGATCTTCTTGCATCACACTGTCAATACTACCGGTGGACGAGTCCGACATAAAATAAAACCCCTGGAGCATACGGTTAGTGGTTGGTTGTTTGCTTTTAATTAGCCAAACCACGATTTTAGAATTCGACCACGAAGGTGTCAACGAACTCAAACGCTTAGAAGCAGAATAGTAGGAGAATTGTTCAAGAGAAGCGAGAGTTTATTCCGCTTTTTTCTCTACTGGGGGATTTAACGCTCTTAAATAGATGTTTTTAAAATAGAGCTTGCTTTTACCCGCTTCGATTGCGATAGTCCCAATTGCAGCAATGGGCTTATTGGGCTCCCAGAAATTTTCTAACACCACTTGGTCGGTTACGAGCTCTCCGTTAAGTCGAACGGTAACGCGGTCTCCTTTGATGCGGATAAAGAAGCGGTTCCATTCGCCTGTGGGGTTATCGGCTTTTGCCCGCGGCTTGGCCGGGTGTTTTTTGTTGTTCGAGAGCCCGCCAGAACCTTGAAACGGGGCAGGCTGAGTGCTCGTGGCTTCCAGGATATCAATTTGTGGGATGCCACGCGGGTAAATTCCAGAATTCGCACCAGGGGTGACTTTCCATTCAACAATTAATTCGTAGTCACCATGCTGATCGATGGTCTGAATATGCTTGCCTTTGCCGTCGTATTCTAGAACACCAAAATTCGACCGCCAGTGAACGGCCATATCTTCATCGACAAAGGTTTGGAGTTCAGTCAGCTCTTCCTTGGGCAATGCACGTAACTCAACCGGGTTGCCCGGAATACCTTGCCAACCTTGCAAATCACGCCCATTGTATAACGCCTTGAATCCTTCAGGCGGCACATTGTCCACCGACTTTGCATCGCCGCCAGAAGGCAGGTAGATTTTAGGGATCTCATCTGCCGCTTGCGATGCTGCACAGCGCAGCATCGCTGATATCACGAATACAAAGACAGACAATCGATTTGTAAACAAACGGTCGATCATTTTTTAGTTAGCGACTTGGGCAACAGGAGGATTGACGAAGTCGATGCTTAAATGGTCAACGCGGTCGACTGATTGTTCACCGGGTAACACAGCAATTCGATAGTTCAAATTAAGCGATTCACCTTTGCTTACTTCGGTGGCGAAATACGAACCAAATCGTCCGTAGTCACGTTCGCTAAATCGGGCCGGTTTGGGGTTTTGTGGGCTATCAAGATAACAACAGGTATACTGCTGATCAAACGCGGTGAAACACTGAGCATTCCAGGCCAAGTTGATGTGTTCTTTTTGACCTGGCCAGTTACGGAAACTGCCCGGTTTATCGGTTCCATCGGGGCGAATGTAGAAGGTCAGTTTTTTCGTCTTATCTGGAACATGTTGCGTGGCACGAAATTGGAAGCCAGCGTGTTGAGGATCGCCATCGAGTTTCAAGTTGTCAACTTTACTGGTCAGCTTGGAAGCGAACTCAATCAAGTGACCTTCTTTCACATTATAGACGGTCATCTCTCGTAGTTCTTCTGCAAACACTTTGCCATCTTGCCCGTGCCAATCGATCTGCAACAGGTGACGCCCAAGCACGGGGCCTGTGTCTTTCTGAACTACTTTTTCTTGTGATTGAAATTCCCCTTTATTGCAATGCCAGATATCGGCCGATCTCTTTTCGCCATCTTGCGTGTAAGAGATTCGATTGAAACCAAAAAAGAGTCCACGGTGATGAGGGAATAATCCGCCTGGCCCTTTGGTCAAGTGGTTCTTTCCTTCAAAGTCATAAACATGATGGTAGACCTTGTAAGTCTCGCCACGTCGGGCTGGTGTTGATTCATCGAGCTTCTCGCACATGTATCGTAAAACAGAGCGATCCCCAAACTTGAGATCATAATGTTTGTCGGAACTTTCGTCCCAAGCGTATTGAGTTTTCCCTTTGCTCGATTTCGAAATTGAAACTTCGGCAGTGATGGGTTTGCCTGACTCTAATTTCGGTGCAACAAAGACCAGTTCACGAGTGCCCTTGGATTTCTTTGTGTCGGCATATTTTAAACCAGGGGTCACAAACTGCCCGGTTGTTTTGGTGCCATTGGAAAGCACGATATTTGCCACGGTAGCATCGAGAGAATTCTTGGGTAATTCTACGAGGAGCCGAACTGGGACATTCACTCGATCATAGTCACCAGCATCTATGGATAGATTGATGTCAGCCGCACTGATGTCAGTCACACTGAGCACGGTTGAAGTAAAGAGTGAAATACAAAGGGCAGTGGAAACGAGCATGCTTCGCATTGAAATACCTTTCAGGGAGAAGATAGCTTAAAGAGGTGGTTTAAGGGGAATCTATTAAGGATACGTGCTAGAGAAGCGAATCTCAATCAGGCTAGAGAGGGGAATTCAAAAAAAATGTGGTCCACCACGCCGATAAGAGGGCGATGAACCACATTAAATTGTGTCAGAATTTGAATTAGGCTTCCATTAGGCTTCAATTTTGGCCAAAGCTTCTATTGCTTCGTCAACAGTTTCCGATGGATCATAATCGGCTTCTGCAGACTCCTTTAGATGCTTTTTGAAAGGGCTGATTCCTAATTTGCAATCGCCAAAAGTGATACCCATTGCTTTGGCCGCTTGAACCGCTGAACTATCAGGCTCAACCACGCTCAATTTATTTACCGCTTCCATGATCGGAACCGTATTGATATGAGGAGGGTTGTAGCAGACCATGTGTCCAAAATTTCCTTGGATGACGGAGCGAACAGCATGGGCGCCAAATTGAGTGGCTAACACGCGATCAAAAGTGGTTGGGGCACCGCCACGTTGCAGATGGCCGAGTACCACGGTTCGGATATCACATTTCAAGCGACTTTCGATTTCGGCGGCCACAATGTGTCCTACTCCGCCTAATCTGGTTTGGCGATCTAATTGTTCTTGTTCTTGCGTGACCAAATTTCCATCCGGCAGTTCGGCACCTTCGGCGACTACAATCAATGTGAATCGCTTGCCTTCGTTTGATCGTTCAAGAATTTTCTGGCAAACGGTTTCGTAGTCCCATTTGATTTCTGGAATTAAAATCACATCGGCACCACCACCGATGCCTGAATGCAAAGCAATCCAACCAGCATGACGGCCCATCACTTCCATCACCATCACGCGGTCGTGCGAGGCGGCCGTTGTTTGTAATCGATCTAAAGCTTCGGTTCCACATTCAACCGCACTATCAAAACCAAAAGTAAAGGCGGTCGCTGAAAGATCGTTGTCAATAGTTTTGGGAACACCAACCACTGGCAAACCATATTCATGGAACTGCTGGGCTACGGCCAGGGAACCATCGCCACCGATGCAGATTAAGCCTGAGAGCGAGAGTTGATCGAACGTGGTCTTCACGCCCTTCATTAGTTCAGGATCAAGTTCTACCCGATCTTGTACACCTACGGTTGCGGCAAAACGCCCTTTATTGGTTGAGCCGAGAATTGTTCCACCCCGGCTTAGAATACCACGAGTATTTTTGTCATTCAACGGAATGTATTGCACAGGGTCAACAAGACCTTCGTAGCCCTTCAAAAAGCCGACGACATCGTAGCCTAATCGATTGGCCGATTTTACTGCGCCACGGATCACTGCGTTAAGTCCAGGGCAGTCGCCGCCTGATGTTAGAATACCGATTCGTTTTGCCTTGGCCATAAGTTGCTCTCAATCTTTGATGTCAGTAGTGGGATTGTGTGGGGTTACGTTTCAGAAAGAAACGAGATGAGCAACTCTAGGTCACAGAAACACGGCAGTTTGTGAGCCGCCGGGAAGAACTTCAACCAAATGAGAAAAATAGATTCAGGAATAGAAGGGCAAGAGAGGATTCGTTTGAATATGACGCTTGTGACGGTGTCACTGTGCCGAACGCATTGATATCGGGTGGCAGCGATGACGATTCCGGCGTTGACTTTGCTTCAAGATCAAACGTATTCGGAACGTCGTCGGTGTGGCCGTAGGCCATCAGAGGAGCAACTGAGTTCGCCGAGCGATGAGCGAGGATGAAGAACGAAGGCGGTAGTAACAACGACGCCAAGAAATCACCGAATTCTCATCCCGTTTTTGCCCTCGATAAAGCCTGTGTTTGTAGGGTAATAATGAAAACCTCTCTAACCTCTAATCGAGGGCGCGGCTTCCCCAAATATGAATTCCTCTTCGAGACTGATATTTCTGCAGCAGAACAACGACATTGAAAATGCTCTAAAACCCCAGCCAGTTTCTACAACCGAGACGGAACATGACCCACACGGACCAATAGGCTTCTTTGAGATTGATCTTGGAAGCCCCTTTAACGCGTTCGGTAAACGTGATTGGAACTTCATGGAACTTCGAATCTACGCGATGCAGACGCCAGAGGATTTCTTCAAAGAAAGAGTAGCCGTGGGAAACAATCTGCTCGAATTGCAAATCTCTTAAACGAGAAACACGATAGCAACGAAAAGACCCACTGCAATCTTTTACCGGCAGGCTCAACATTAATCGGGCATAGATATTAATACACCGGCTCATTAAATGACGTTTCAAAGGCCAGCCTACCATACCCCCGCCCTTGACATAGCGAGAGCCGATTGCCACATCGGCATTAATATCTTCAGACTGAACGGCCTCCAATAATTGAGGGATCGCAGCAGGGTCGTGGCTGTAGTCTCCATCTAGGACGACTAGAAAAGCATATTCATGTTCCATTGCATATTGCATGGCAGCAACCATCGCAGTACCCAGACCTAATTTTCCTTCGCGATGCATGCACGTTAACCGAGTCTCTTCCTTCGACTTTTTATCGCACCACTGGCCTGTTCCATCTGGCGATTTATCGTCAATTACCAGTAAGTCAGACTGAGGGACATGGGAAAAAATCGAATTGACCAAATCAGGAAGATTCTCGATCTCATTAAGGGTAGCCACAGCAACCAGAGTATCGTGTTTTGTAGGATTTTCGTTAGGCATGATTCAGTCAAGAAAAATCGGGAAGTTATAAAATTTCCAATGTCAGAAGCGGGGCAGAACATAATTCGTTCTTCATCTATAATAACCGGAGTATTTAAATACCCAAGCCCTAACTAATACCTGTCCTGAAATATATTTCACAAGTCAGATCCCATTTATGTCAACTGAATCGGCAACAATACCAGCGGAACAGGTTGCTACAGCTTCGCCCTATGGAACAACTTTCTGGCTTTCGTATCTTGCAAACACAGCATTGATCGTTTGTTTGAGTCTTCAGTTTCGCTATGCTGATTTTATTCTATATCTCGGTGGAAATGAACTTCTGTTGGGTTATGTCACTGGTTGCGGAATGTTTGGGGCCTTGTTCGCGAGACTCGGGCAAGGGCCGTTGATTGATCGAATCGGTTCAAAAACGGTGTGGCTGGTTTCGCTCATTGTGCTAAATGTCAGCCTGATGTTACATCTTCTGATTCACGACCTTGGCCCTGCGGTTTATTTGGTCCGGTTGTTGATGATGATCGGATTTGCTGGAGCCTTTGGCGCTTCGTTGACTTTTATTTCGGTCAGGGCCCCTGCTGGAAGAACTGCCGAGATGATTGGCATGCTAGGGTCGTCAGGTTTTATTGGATTAGCGATTGGGCCAATCCTTGGTGACTGGATTTATGGGCCGAAGGGGAGCGATATTCTTTGGTCTCAGGTGAGCCAAATGTTTGGTATCGCCATTGCGGCGGTTTCGGTCTCTTTGTTTTTTGCATTTTTAGCCACAAGAAACGATCCGCCTGTGATCAAAACCGATCACCCTTCTCCGTTGCAATTGATTAAGAAGTATCATCCTGGTTGGATCTTATTGATGAGCTTTGTAATGGGTATTGGGCTGTTCCTGCCGCAGATATTTTTGAGTAGTTTTACAAAAGAGATGGGCCTAAATGGAATCAAAGTCTTTTTTGTTGTGTATGCAATAGTTGCATTTTCGGTTCGCTTGTGTACCGCCACGTTTCCTCAACGCTATGGTGTGAAGCGGATGACTGTCATTGGTGTGATGTTGCTTGCCATGAGTGCAATTTGCTATCCACTGGTTCATACGGATGCGATGTTGGCCTTGCCTGCGGTATTTGGAGGTTTGGCACACGCGTTTCTTTTTCCGGCAATTATCGGCGGCGGAAGTTCAGCGTTCCCCAGAAAGTATCGTGGTACTGGCACCACATTAATGCTTGCCGCTTTAGATACAGGTGGCCTAGTCGGGCAACCGGTCATCGGCACGATGATCGTCTCTGCAAGAGATGCAGGGCTGCCTGCGTATGACACCATGTTCTTCGTGGTAGCAAGTTTTATGTGTTTGATGGCTTTGCTATTTGCGTTTTTTGGCAATGACAACAAGTGTGAGCGATTAGAGTCAGAGTGATCTGTTTTCTAGAGTGTTTTTAATTTCCTGTTCCGAACGCTTTACGAAAAACGGCCCTTTATTCCCAGTTTTTCTTAGTCCCGTTAGGGACGACATCGGGCAAATTAAGGATGTTTTGACTTCTAGATACCGGTTCGTGGTAGAAATGTCTTTGTTTTGCAATCTGAAAATGGAGCTTTGAATCGACGTTGTCCCATCCGGGACTTACTTGGATTTTAGTAATTCTACCCCTGGGGATGAATCCCCAGGCTAGTTGACAACGTCCCTACCGGGACGAACAAGACATGGGAACTTGTGTCGAATTTTCGAGAACAATCGGAACATGGTACTTTGGAATAATCAACTCTGCTTATTCAAAACTTGAAGTGGTCTCTCGATAATAGTTCACTGATCGCTGTAGTCCTTCTTCAATATCGACTTCCACTTCATAGTTCAACAATTTGCGAGCCAAACTATTATCGGCCATGCTGTCAATTATATCTCCAGCTCGAGGCGGAGCATGAATAGGATCAATATCGGTGCGTAATTGCTTGTTAAGTATGCGAAGTAGTGCGAGCAGTGTAATGCGTTTTCCATTGGCAATATTAATAATTTTGCCCGCAACATTTTCGGCGGTTGCGGCAGTCAGATTTGCGTTGATCACATTTTTAATGAAGGTAAAGTCTCGGGATTGCTGCCCATCTCCGTAAATGGTCGGTTTCTTTCCTGCAAGCATCTGGGTCACAAAAAGTGGGATCACCGCTGAGTATGGACTGTCGGGTGCTTGCCTGGGGCCAAACACATTGAAGTAACGCAGGCCGACCGTTTCCAAGCCATAAGTATGATAAAAGGCTTGGCAGTAGTATTCGCCTGCCAATTTAGCCGCCGCGTAGGGAGAGAGGGGCATGGGCAGATCGGTCTCTACTTTAGCCAAATGCGGTTGCTCACCATAGGCACTACTCGACGCGGCATAGATCACGCGTTTTACATCGGCTTGCCGGGCTTCATTCAATACCGTGACTGTGCCAGTGACGCAGTGATGGTGGGTGTCCAGCGGTCGTTCTACGCTTAGCGGAACCGAAGCGAGTGCTGCTTGATGGAAGACATAATCGATTCCCTGCATGGCCTGGGAGACTGTTTGGGAATCCGTAATACAGCCTTGGATGAAATCGATTTCATCGATCACGCCAGCAAGGTTTGACTTCTTGCCGGTACTCAAGTTATCAAGCACACGAACTTGATTTCCTTGGGCAAGTAACCCGTCCACGATGTGCGAGCCAATGAAACCTGAACCGCCTGTTACGAGATAGTGGGCCATGTGGAACTATTAAAAAAGTAGGGGATGTTTCTCAATCGGATGTCTAAGTATAACACCACCGGGGAACATTCGTCGCTATCGTGCCCTCGATTTTTGCCCCTAGTGAGTAAAAATCGTTCGCAACTTTTGATACCGATGCGGCATTTGTTCTGCCTAAACAAGCCGAAAGGTAGACCGCATCGACTTGAGATGCAAAAATGCGTGAACTGGCCGCCTCAGAAGAATCTGCGGCAATCAAGATTAAATCATACTGTCGGCTGGCTTCTTCCAATAACTGATGCGTTGCCTGTTTATGACCTGATGTCATTGAAAAAGTATAGTTGCCAGAAGAGAGAAAGTCGATTGGACCTGATGTAAGTTGAACTACATTCTCTGTCCACGCAACATTCTTAATCAGTGTTTCTCGCAGCCCAGATTGCTCGCAAGAATCGAGACTTTTGGTCAAGTGGCGAGTTTCAGTCGCAGCATCGATGAGTAAAATCATCAGCGGCATTTTGGATAAAACTAGCGATAGTTGCATCGTCAGTTTTGCTACTTGCTCTGGCGTATCGATGTCGACAAACAGCAGTGTCTTTTGCTGTGAGGCATGACACTTATCAACAATGTTGTTGGCTAATGCAGCAACGTGTGAGTGAAATTCGTGATGGGCCATGTCTTGCAGGCAGACAGTCTCAAATTTGGTTAATTGAACTTGAATATCGTCAGAAAGAACTGGCTGAAGTTCGTTTGATTCAGAGGTAACCGTTTCAGATAGAGTCGGTGCAGCATCTTGTCTTGACCGAACACTTTCGAGCAGTTGCTCAAGTTCTGCAATTTTGGAAATCGTTTGTTGAGATTCAAGTTTTGTTTGTGTTTTGAACGCATACAACTGAGAATGAGATTTCTCTATTTCTTCATTCCGATTTTCAATGATTTGGCTCAGGCTCTTCGATTCTAATTGATGAGCGGCCAATGAACTTTTTAAGGTGTTAATTTCGAGCCGAAACGCTTGAACTTCCCTTTCATGTTTACTTAGAATTTGTTGTTCATTTTCTGTTGCTGCTTCTTTCTGCATTTGGATTTGTGATTCCAATTGCTCTGCGTGAATGTCTCTTGTTTGAACGAGATCGTTCGCTTGCTCAAGCTGAAGTTCGAGTTGATTGACTTCGGTCGGTAATTCCGTCTCACCTTGCGGTGCAATGGATGAACTAGTACTCGCAAGATCTAAATAGGGAGGCAGCAGGGAATCTTCTTCAACTATTATTTCTACTGATGTTCGCTCTGGCTCAATAACCAAAGCGACATTCGATTGTCCTTCTCCTACAATTGAGGCTGGTTTTGCCTGAACCTTGAGCCCCGTATTTGGTACATCGGGTAGTTGATCTGTAAAGGGATCTAATCGCCGAAGCACATTGAGCATTTTGGACATCTGAGCTTGCTCCTATGCCTGTTCCTGACGGAGATTCGTAAACAGTTGTCGATAATCTTGCTTGTTTGCTTTGACGGGTTTCACTCTCGGAACTTCTGCCAAAGGCTCCTCTTCATCAATGATCAGCAGGTCTCGGTCATCGCTGCGCGGTGTTGTAATAATGGGTTGTTGGTCGACAGTGATTGAATCGTATTGATCTTGCAAGGTCTGCTGATCTTGCGTTTCTGATAACTGGGCATCCTCTGTTTCCAATGAAGGCATGACCACATCAACCGTTTGATCTGCACGATAGATTTGTGGCCCTATCGACTGGACGACAACCGAATTCGATTGAAGCATCGCTGCCATTTCGATCCCCTCAATGCTTGTTACTTTATTGGTTGCAGACAGCCTTTGATCTTCGAGCGAGGCATAGTGATCGATGATGACTTCGACTTCTTCAAACGACTCCTGGAAAGGATCAATGGCAGCCTCTAATGAATTCGCTAATTCTGATTCCTCTTCAATTGCAATCAACTCTTCATCGGCCATCGCAATTTTGAGATGATGAGAGGGGAATGGCTGTAGCGGCTCCAATTCTTCTGTTGGTTCTTGGGAGTCCGCTAGTATCTGCTCGCTAGTAGCATCAACTTCTGGAACAAGCGGTGCGAATGAGATCGACGCTGTCTCATCTGCATCGTCATCATCTAATGCACCAAATTCAAGTGTGTCGGAAGACGATGTGGAAC
Organism: Blastopirellula sp.; assembly: GCA_002733575.1. Lineage (GTDB taxonomy): Bacteria > Planctomycetota > Planctomycetia > Pirellulales > Pirellulaceae. The sequence goes on from NVWB01000012.1 coordinate 26,430, forward strand.
TTGGAGCGAGTGCTCCCTGTTGTTCTTCCCAAACAGGGGCCGGGATTTGCTGTAGGTCGGCCCAGGCTTCAGAAACACCAGCCGATGAAATCTGGTGATGCCCAGCGAGAGCTGACATGGTTAAAGTATGATCGCATAATTGATTGATCAAACGAGGGATGCCATCGGTCGTTTTATGAATCGTGATTAACGCATCTTCCTCGAAAATTGGATGATCGGCGCCGGAGGTGTCTAGTTGAAACTCGACATACCGCATTGATTCTTCTCGTGTAAACGTATCCAAGTAACGACGCTTGGCAATCCGCTGATTAAACGATTCAAGTCGCGGAGTTGTAAATCGTTCTTCTAAGGCCAAGCCACCTGCTAATAGCAAATTGATCTGCGGCTTTCCATCTTTTACGATGTTGGTCAATAACCGAAGTTCATCGAGTAGACTTAATGGAAGGGAGTCGGCTTCATCAATGATTAACGCGACTGCCTTGAGATTGGCAGGGTCATTCAAGAAATCAATCAGCGATAAGCGAAGTTCGCCTTCTTCCATATCTTTATACGATTGCTTGAGTTCATAGAGAATCGCTTGAAGTAGAGTCCGGCGAGAGCAGATGCGGCCACAGTTCAACGAGACAACATGGAACTCCGTCGAGAGATCATTGGCCGCAATTTGGCAAAGAATTGACTTGCCGATGCCAGACGAACCAATCATCAAACTGGGGCCTTCGCCACGTTGGGCCGAGCGAACCATGGTATGACGGACTTGTTCGGTTCCCTCGGTAGCAAAGTAGTTCGATGAGTTCGGGCTTGCTGGAAATGGGTTTTTAGCTAACTGATAAAATGATCGGTACATTGCGTAGACTTCCTTGCCTGCCTGGATTGCCTGGTTTGTGTCGTAAAGTGTTGCCTGGATTCAAGTTGCGGCTTGCTGCATATCTTTCTTTCGGCACTCTGGAAGGCATCACTTGATGTAGATCGGGTCCGATTCTGTTGTTCTTTTGGATAGAGTGATCTCAAGTGAAATTTACCAGTGTTAGCCCAACAGGCTCCAGAGCGTGTGTTGAGCATCAAATAATGCCATAAATGGTGTGTCTATAAAGGTTTGCGTAAAATTTGGCACAAAAATTACAGAGAATAACAGTAAGAGAGCAATCGAGACCAATACATACTCACTGATGCGAGTTGTCCATTGTGAACCGGAATCTCGCCAAGGGGTGGGCCGAAGTACTGTCGGAGCATGTTGAGTGCTTGGGATCGTACCTACCAGTGGGGTCGAGATGGCATTGCTTAGTGCTTCTAGGCTGTGAATTACATCCGTTTTGGGTTTTGGGTAGATATAAGTAACGATCCCGCCACAGATAATGGCCCCTAGCATCAAAAGACAAAGCCGATACCAGGGAAATAGTCCACCGATAGAGCTTGAAATTTTGGCATCGGTCGGGCTGCTGACTAATATCGATTGATAATAGATCTGTAATTCTGTCGCGAAGGCACGATAGCCGTCTAGCTCAGATTCTTGCTGCTCACTTTTTACTAGATCGTTTTGCAATTTAAGCTGTTGAGCGAGAACTTCTTTTTTTTGTTTTTGTAGTTCATTCTGGCTCGGATCAGCCTGATTTTCGTTGCCAGATTCAATGACCGCAAGTGCCGAAGTATCTTCCCCTTTGTATTCAGGCGTTTGCGCTAATTGCGATTTTAACTGAACCACTTTCGCTTGCAGGTTCACTACCGAAGGATGTGCGGCCGTTTGGGTTGATGTCGCATCCCCCAGCTCTTTTTCTGCTGCTTTTAACAGCGTTGATAGTTCCGTCCACTTGGCCGTTTTAATTTTCTCTAAAAGTGGAGACTCTACTTCTTTCGATTCATGATCTGAGATCTCAGTGTTGTTTTCGGAACTTGAAATGCCAAGTGTTTCACGATGCTGTTCCTCAAATGCAGCAAGTCTCTGACGTGCATTTTTAACTATTAATCTAGTATGCTTGGTCTTTTCGGCTGCCGCTTGTTTTACTTGGTTTGCGGCAGTTTCAGTTGCGGATTGGATTTCTTGGGCAAATCGGGCTGCAACTTGGTCGCTTATATCTAACACGACCGGGGTATTGTTTGCTTCAAACTCAACTTGGATTGCAATTTGATTGGCTTCAGGATGCTCGTGTTTGATTTGAATACGGTGTCTGAGTAACTCCAATTCCTTCTCCTGGATCAGGTCCGACGGTAGATCGAGAGAGATGGATAGTTCGGGTGAACTTTCCAAGATTGGGATGAGAGAACTGTCTTGAAGCGTTTTTGCTACTGCATCGTCAATAAATTGATCTAACGAGCGTATTTGATGCGTTGCATCGAACTGGGAACTGTCTGGAACAGCTTTCGCAGATTCAAGCATGATCTCACTTTGACCTACGAGTGCGATTAGTGGAGTACGAATAAAGTAAATTCCAACCACCGTAATCGCCAATGCAACAATAATTGCACGATAAATGGACGTTAATATGCCAGACTGTTCGACACGATCCGAAGATGCGTTCACTTCCAATTTCCCTTCCCTGGGAGAGTGATTCCTTTCGTAGGAACCTTGAGATTATCACACTTCTATTATCGGCCATTCCTCCGGTCTCCCTCTACTGGTGCAATAATTTCTGCTCTGATTCAGAAAAGTCTCTACTGGTGCAGTGCTATCATTGCTTATAATGCATGCTTGTCGATTTTTCTTTTCAGGTATTTTTGCATCAATCTAAGCGAACCAGGAGCGTACGTTGTTTCGTATCAAAATTTGTGGAATCACCTCGGTTGAAGATGCTGTGGCTGTCGAACAGGCAGGCGCAGATGCAATTGGATTGAATTTTTATCCAAAGAGCAAACGGTGCGTCTCAATTGAGCAGGCTTTAGAAATCCGATCAGCAGTATCAGATAAAGTTCAAATTGTTGGCCTGTTTGTAAACATGCTACCCGCTGATATTGAATTAATTCACGATCAGGTCAACTTTGATTGGGTGCAACTGCATGGCGATGAATCAGCGGTAGATGTTAAATGCTTGAAGAAGTTTACGACATGTAATGTGATGAGAGCTTTTCGAAGCAAGGATGATTGGGAAGTTGAAATAGGGAAATTTCTACATTTTTGTGAACTAAATCTGACTGCGCCTGATGCTGTGCTAATCGATGGCTACAAAGAAGGCGAATATGGAGGCACCGGAGATGTGGCAGATTGGGGCTCCATTAAGCGTTGGACTCGAAAACTTGAAATCCCCAATTTGGTCCTGGCGGGGGGGCTGACTCCGGTGAATGTCGCCGAAGCGATTGAATTTGTATCCCCTGTCGCAGTAGATACAGCCAGTGGAGTTGAGTCTTCACCAGGCGTGAAAGATCATCAATTAGTCCACGAATTTGTTGAAAATGCGGCAAAAAGTTTTGATAAGATGTAAATAATCGCTAGGGATTTATGAAGCTGGTACCTAGGGGTTCTTGGCGAATTATACAGACCCCTCTAAGATACGCTAGATAAGACAGCACTTTGTCCTGAAATCTGCGTGAATGTAAGCAGGTTATTCACCCCTATGTGCAGGGCACACATCGTAACCGTAAGGAGCACTTCGTGTCTCAAGTTGAAAAGTTACCGTACAAAGTCAAAGATCTAAGTCTCGCCGAATGGGGCCGAAAAGAAATCGGTTTGGCCGAAGTTGAAATGCCTGGTTTAATGGCACTTCGTGAGAAGTACAAAGGTCAAAATCCTCTGGCTGGTGCTCGCATCGCCGGTTGTTTGCACATGACCATTCAGACAGCCGTTTTGATCGAAACGTTGACTGATCTAGGCGCAGAAGTCACCTGGAGTAGCTGTAATATCTTCTCAACGCAAGATCACGCTGCTGCCGCAATCGCTGAAACCGGTGTTCCCGTTTATGCCTGGAAAGGCGAAACCGACGAAGAATTTGATTGGTGTATCGATCAAACCATTTTCTTCCCAAGTGGCGAACCTTTGAATTTGATCTTAGACGATGGTGGTGACTTGACCGCCATGGTTCACGACAAATACCCAGAGCTATTGGCTGGCATCAAAGGTCTTTCAGAAGAGACCACCACAGGCGTTCACCGCTTGTATCAGATGTTTGAAAAAGGCGAACTCAAGATTCCTGCCATCAACGTCAACGATTCGGTCACCAAAAGTAAATTCGACAACCTGTATGGTTGTCGTGAATCTTTGGCAGACGGTATCAAACGAGCCACCGACATCATGGTTGCTGGTAAAGTCGTTGTTATCGCTGGCTATGGCGATGTTGGCAAAGGTTGTGCTCAATCGATGCGTGGCTTTGGTGCTCGAGTTCTCGTCACCGAAATCGACCCGATCAACGCACTACAAGCTGCTATGGAAGGTTATGAAGTAACCACCATGGAAGATGCGCTTGCCGAAGCCGATATGTATGTTACCACCACTGGTAACCGAGACATCATCACTGGTGCTCACATGCAGAAGATGAAGAATGACGCGATTGTCTGTAACATTGGTCACTTCGATCTTGAAATCGACATGGCTTGGCTCAATGGCCAAGCAGATATCGTGAAAGACACGATCAAAGACGATAGCATCCCTGGTGGTCCACTAGATCGATATACCTTCCCTGATGGTAAATCAATCCTTATTTTGGCCGAAGGTCGATTGGTCAACCTCGGTTGTGCCACTGGTCATCCATCGTTTGTGATGTCGGCGTCATTCGCCAACCAAGTGATTGCTCAACTCGAACTTTGGGAACGAGCCGAAGATTACCCACTCGGCGTTCACGTGTTGCCTAAACGTTTGGACGAAGAAGTGGCCCGATTGCATCTAGACAAACTGGGTGTCAAGCTGACCAAGATGTCAAAAGAACAAGCAGATTACATCGGTATTCCGGTTAATGGTCCATTCAAGCCTGAACACTATCGTTATTAATTTGTAAATTCAGTGTGAAAACTGAACGAACTGCCCCAAATGCTAGCGTAGGGCGGTTGCAACAAACGAGGGACTCCGTGATAACAAAACGGTGTCCCTTTTTTCATTCCCAGTCAGAAGCTTAGGATCTGAAACAGCAATATGCCGGAAATTCAACCTATTCGCGGTTTACGTTACGATCTCGGTCATGTCGGTGCTTTAAGCGATGTGATTGCCCCTCCTTACGATGTGATCAGCCCTGAGTTTCAAGACGAACTCTACAAAAAGCATCCAGCCAATGTGATTCGACTCATTTTGAATCGCCAAGAGCCAGGCGATGATGACGAGAACAACCGCTACAGCCGGGCCGCTCGTTTCCTAAAAAACTGGCAAAGCGAAGGCGTTCTGCAAAAAGAAGCCGACCCTGCCCTGTATGTGTACCACCAAGAGTTTGAAGCCGAAGGCACCAAATACGTGCGTCGCGGTTTCATGGGCGGAGTTAAAGTGGTCCCTTTTGGCGAAGGCAATATCTACCCACACGAAGAGACACACTCAGCGGCTAAAGTAGATCGTCTGAAACTATTCAATGCTACAAAAACCAATTTGAGCCAAATCTTCGGTCTCTATCCTGACCCAGATAATCAGGTTCAATCGGTGCTGGAAGATTACATCATCGGAAAAACTCCAATAGAAGCGACTGACCACATAGGCGTACTGCATCGCCTGTGGCCTGTGACCGATGTTGAGTTAATCGCCAAGGTATCACTGGCGATTTCAGAGCAACCGATGTACGTGGCCGATGGTCATCATCGCTACGAAACCGCCTGTAACTATCGCCAACAGTTGATCGACAGTGGTGAACTGACGACAGGACATCCGGCCGAATATGTCATGACCATGCTTGTCAGCATGACCGATCAAGGAATGATTGTTCTGCCAACCCATCGATTATTCCGTGGAATTCCTGAGCTAAGTTCGGCTGAACTACTGGAGAAAATCTCTGGTTGCTTTGATACCAGAGTCGTTGGAACTGGCGCTAAACTGGCCGATGAAATCTGGGAAGACATCGAAACTGCCGATCAACAAGGAACCGTCGGGCTCTACTGCTCGAAAGATGATACCTGGGTCATGGCTTCCATTAATGATGCAGGCCGGGCCAAAATGGCCGAAGTGGCATCGGAACAAAGCACAGACTGGCAAGGGCTCGGTGTCTCGATTCTACATCGCCTGATCATTGAAACCTTGTTAGGTGCAACTGATCTGCCTAAGCCTAAATACGTGCATCAAGTCAGTGAAGTCATCGAGGGCATTGATGGCGGCGATCCTGATGGAGGCAAGTTCCCACTGGGCGCAATCGTAATGCCGGCCACTTTGGAGCATATTCGCTTGATCAGTGAGCATGGCGAACGCATGCCTGCCAAGAGCACCTATTTCTACCCGAAACTTCTCAGCGGTTTGGTCTTCAACCCACTCTCGTAGACGCTGAAGAACAAGTTTCACGTGAAACAAGATAAGACGATCATGGGGCTTCTCATGATCGTCTTGTTATTTCTTGATAGTAAGACTAGGTGTTTCACGTGAAACAGGCAAGACAAGTGGACTCTATGTTTCACGTGAAACTTCGGTTTCTTAGCGAAAATGCCATGGGGCTATTGTCCACAAATCGATAGAATCACCCGACCTGATGTTCTCAAATGAAGATCAGCTTCAATTAGATAGTCATTCAATCGATAAATAGATCCGCAGTTCATGGCACGCATTATCAGCATCGCCAATCAAAAAGGTGGAGTAGGCAAAACCACGACTGCCATTAATTTGGCGTCCGGTTTAGCCAGTGCCGGAATGCGTACGTTGCTGGTTGATCTTGATCCACAGTGTAATGCCACGACAGGATTGAACTGTGAACCAACAGATCGACATCCGATGGTGTTGGATCAATCGTTGAATGAATCGATAGTTGAAACACACATCCCAGGTTTAGACTTATTGCCTGGCAGTCGCAGCTTCCAAGATGTCGAACTGCTAGCATCCGAGAATATGCCCAATACCGCGTTGCTAGAGAATCATCTCTACCAAGGCATGGGCAAGTATGATTTTGTATTAATTGACTGTCCGCCTTCGGTAGGCAGTTTAACGCAAACTGCATTGGCAGCTTCAACCGAAGTGTTGATGCCGATCCAGTGTGAATATTTTGCAATGGAAGGTCTCACGCAAATGATTCACGTTATTCGTGACGTTATGAATCGTGAAAAGGGCCAACTAGAATTTGGTGGAATTGTGCTCACTATGCACGATCCACAACTTGAATTAACAAAAGAAGTAGAACAAGAAGTTCGTGAGTTCTTTGGGGAAATCGTGTTCGACACGGTGATCCCAAGAGATGTTTTAGTTTCCGAAGCACCCAGTCATGGGCAACCGATTCTGCAACATGCTCCACGCTCTCGTGGTGCTCGCGCTTACGTTGAACTTTGCATGGAGGTATTAGAACGTGACTAAACAAAAACGCTTAGGCCGAGGCTTAGCCGCATTACTGGGTGGCCCAATTGATGAGCAACCAATTTCGGCAAATACGCCAACACCTGTCGAAGAACCGACCTTGCCGCGAGTCTATCGTGGTGAAGAAGAAACATCCACTGATACGCCCATTGAGATCGCTACGCCTGCCGATAGTATCTTGCGGCTGAATGTTCATGAGATTGATGACAACCCGTTTCAACCTCGTCGAGAGTTTAACGAGTCCGAAATTGTATCGCTGGCTGAAAGCCTAAAAGAACACGATATGCTTCAGCCGATCGTGGTTCGAGTCGTCGATGGGCGATACCAATTGATCTCGGGCGAACGAAGACTGCGTGCATCGATTCACGCCGGTTGGACAGAAATCCCGGCTCAAGTCCGAGAAGCCGATGATCGTCTCGTGGCCGAACTGGCGATTGTAGAAAATTTACAACGTAAAGACTTGAACCCTATCGAAAAAGCGTTGTCTTTTCATCGATACATCCAAGAACACAATTGCACCCAAGGTGATTTGTCCAAACGAATTAAGATCGACCGTTCCACCATCGCCAACTTGATGCGATTGTTAGAACTACCTGAGGCAATTAAATCGGCAGTCGTAACTGGCAAACTAACCGCCGGTCATGCACGCGCTTTATTACCGTTGGGCGATGAACCATTGCAGCTAGAGTTCAGCCAGCGTATTGAAACCGAAGGGCTGAGTGTTCGTGCAGTGGAACGGGCGGTCTCGGAATTCCTGCAAGACGAAGACGAAGGCCCCACTGCGGTTGAGAAAGTAAACAAATCAAAAAAATCGCGAACCACCAGCACGCACATCGAGTCCTTAGAGCAAGAGTTGAAAATGACTCTCGGTACGAAGGTGGCAATTCAGCAATCAGGAAAAGGCGGTAAAATTTCTATACAGTTTAAGAATGAAGCTGAATTCGAGCGGATTTTCGATCAACTGCAAGGCACAACTGGTGATTTACGCAAAGCCAGTTAATGTAGTGTACAGATGTATAATTTCACTACCCCGATTGCAAGGAACCGGGGTTATCCTGTATCATCATCGTATCACGTAAAACAACCACCGTTTTTCGTGGCAAAAACAACTCGGGGTGTAGCGCAGCCTGGCTAGCGCATCTGCTTTGGGAGCAGAGGGTCGCAGGTTCGAATCCTGTCACCCCGACTTGATATCAAAAAAAGCTCGTCACGTTCATTCGTGGCGAGCTTTTTTTGTTTGGTGCCGGTGGTCGTGTAAATAGAGCCATGACCCCTTTAAACGACCGCATTTCTTGGATTAGTGCTTCTTCCTTTTAGACTGGATTGAAAAGCAAATTACTATCAGTTAGAACTGAATTTGCGCGTTTAAATCATCCAATGGAGATCTTCCGATGAAAGTGTCCTTTTTATCTCGTTCTCTTCTGTCCAGCATTCTGTTGGTTTTAGTGGTCATGGCCGGTTTCCTGCAGGCTCAGCCCGCCAAACCTGCAGCAACAAAAAGTCCAGCGACACAGAACAATGTTGCTGCCAACTCCGCACGCATGACAAAGCAGTGGTTGATCGGCGATAAGAACCAAGATGGCAAAGTGTCCATTGATGAAACCAAAGGGTTGATGAAGGCGAACTTCAAACGCAATGATCTAGACAAAGATGGTTTTATTGATCAGAAGGAAATGGCCGATCTGGCCGGTCGGTTGTTGCAGTCACGCCAAGGCAATGCAAACCGGGGCAATACCAATCAGCGTAATACACGCAATAATAACAGGCAATCAACTGTGACGACGGAGCAGCTTCTGGCTCAAGTGCCGCAAGGTGTCACTGTGGTGCCCGACATTGCTTACCGGCCAGGTAACGAGGCGTGGAAACTCGACATGGCATTGCCATCCAGTGCTGCCAGTCAGCCACGTCCGGCGATCATCTTTATCCATGGTGGTGGCTGGCGAAATGGCGATAAAAGAGCCGCTTCGTTTATGAAGCCCATGCTTGATTATGCGGCCAAAGGTTATGTCTGCGTCTCACTGAATTATCGATTGATTCGCGATGATTCAACCACGGTTAAAGAATGTGTTGAAGATGTGAAATGTGCCGTGCGCTGGCTGCGGGCACACGCCAAAGAATATAATGTCGATCCAAATCGCATCGGCGCCACTGGCAACTCAGCAGGCGCTCATTTGTCGGCCATGCTTGGTCTTTGTCCGCCAACTGCGGGCATGGAAGGTGATGGTCCCTGGCAGGAATATTCAAGCCGTGTTCAAGCGGTGTGCGCTAGTGCAACGCCGTCTAGTTTTATGATCCCGATGAGTAAACGCGGTGAGGCACGTTTTAAAAAGGCGGCCGATGACGCCGAGCAAAAAAAACGGCAAAAAATATCACCCATTCATTTCGTAACAGCCAAAGCGCCGCCGTTTTTATTGTTTCATGAAGTGAGTGATGGCACGGTTGGTTTTTATCAGGGCGACAATCTGATCAAGGCATTGAAACAGGCTGGAGCCAAAGAAGCTGTATTGATGAAGTTTGAAGATGGTTCGGGGCATGGAGTGTTTTTGAAGAATATTGGGGTGACTGAAAAAGCGAGAGAAGCGTTTTTTAAGCGGACGCTGGGGCTGTGACGGGAATGGAACTCTGGCGCGTCATGTATCCTGGCGGCTAATCCGAGTCTGCCACTCAAGTCGGTGTTGACGACCGACACGCGAAGTCGCAGGAACAAGTGGGCTCGTTTCTCCTGCAAACAGATTACGCCAGGACCGCCACAACATGCGTCCAGATATCGGGTTGCGACGTGTGCCGTTCATCGACGCCACGGCAAAAAAGTTCTAACCGTGTCCTGTCACCCCGACTTAAAACCAAAAACAGCTCGTTGCATTCATTTGTGACAAGCTGTTTTTGTTTGTTGTCAGTGGTTTACTGTTTTGAAATTAACCGCCGCCGACGACGTCCCAAATCGTTCTAACCTGGACAGTACTCGCAGCGGCCCGCCCGCCCTCGATTGCAGGAACCATCTCTTTGGTCACAGCCAACTCGCTCTTTTGATCTGCAGTTCCTGTGGGAAACGCAATAGGAAGCGAATGCGAACCGGGTCTTCCCATTGGCTTCCCTAACCGTTCCGTAGGCATATTGAAAATGCGTGTTAATTTAATTAGCTTGGGATCCGAGGGCCCGCCAACGCCCCGCTTGTACGATTCATTGGTCGAAGTTTATCGTGTTCGGCATTACAGCTCACGTACTGAAGAAGCATACATCCATTGGATTCAGCGGTATACCGAATTCCATTCACGTTTCCTGTCGTATTCGTTTCTCGCAAAAGAGAATGACATGATAAGTCGCACCGTGACCCACTTTCGGTTCTGGTTACTCGCAGTGATTGTCACTGCCGGTTCTTCTGACAGTCTTTTAGCCGAAACTACAACTGTGTATGTCGTTCGTCACGCCGAGAAAGAGCAACAAACACTTAACGAGTTAATTGAGACATTGTTGGATTCCGAATTAGCCGATCAAACAAGGCCGCTAACTCCCCAGGGCATGCAACGTGCGCTCGATCTTCGCGATCTATTGCGATTCGAAGGCGTTAAGTTGGACGTCCTCTATTCCACGCACTTTCTGCGAACATGGCAAACCGCTGCCCCCTGTCTGGATTTGATCAAGTCTCAGGGTCCTAAGAAGGTATGGAGATACACAGCGATTGATGATTTGGCGAATAAGATTAGCTCGATGCATTCGGGAAAGAGCATTCTGGTTGTGGGGCATTCGACGCAGGTTGAAAAGATAGTCGAGAGATTGACCGGCAAGACTGTAGCACCGATAGGCAATCAGTTTAATAATCTGTTCGTTGTCATGACAGATGGAACGCGTGGGACGTATGAGCGGCGATCTTATGGAGAATTTACGGCAACTGGAACCATCAATCTTTCTGAGTCGGATAGCATCGCGATCGAAGAGGCTGAGGATATCAGCGGCGTGGCTGTAATGAAAGATGGCAGTTTGCTTATCGTGAGCGACGAGTCAAAAAACGCCGTGCAGGTAATCAAGAAAGACGGGGTGACCTACGTCGCGCAACGCCCACTTCGGATCGTCGAGAACGAGGACGATGAATTGGACCTGGAGGCCGTCACTCGTCAGCCAAATTCTCAAAGGTATTTTGCGGTTGGTTCTCATTCATCACGTCGCAGACAGATTTACAAGAAACATGCAAGCAAGACCGACGAAGAACGCAGGGAGCGATTTGAAGACAAATCCCCCGACCGAGAATCCCATCGCGAACAGATCTTTCGTTTTGAGATTGACGACGAAGGGCAATTGAAGAACGTAGAATCAAAGGATTTGCAAAATGCAATTCGTAGCCATAAACTGTTATCACATTTCTTTAACAGGAAGATTAATGATGAGAAGGACGATGCCATTCCGAGCAAGGAGAACGGCATTGATATCGAAGGCATCGCATGGCACGACGACAAGCTATACATCGGTTTACGCGGGCCCGTACTAAGATGGAACTTTGTGCCAGTGATGATTGTAGATTTCGATAATCTGGATAACGCCAACGTCCGGTACGTCCAGCTTGACGGACGTGGAATTCGCGATTTAGTCCGCATCAATAATGGGTTCTTGATTCTCGCTGGTGCTAACGGAGACGAGCCACTTTCGTTCCAGCTCTATTTCTGGAACGGCAAGAATTGTTTCCCTGGCGAAATAAACAAACGCTCCCCGCACGTCGTGCTCTTAGGTACGGTTCCTACTCCGCCAGGAAGTAAAGCCGAGGGTATTGCCGTCCTAAACCTTGACGACCAAGATGCCAAGAACTACGAGCTTCTTGTTATTTATGACGGTTTACAGGGTGGTCGTCCAACTCGCTACCTACTACCGAGGGCGAACCGATAGACAAGGACAGGTGTGCGGGAGTTGGACATTGCAGTGCCACGCGGGTCAACTTTGTCGTTCGCTGACGGAGGCGGCGGCTCTGTCGTCAGAGTGACGGCACGGCAGTAAGGTTCTCGTTGGCAGAAAACCATGAAAATACCCAGGCATTGAATCGTTTGTTCGCTATACTAAATACGAACATCAGCCATTGTTTAGGCGATGAGTACGGAGATTGACCATGAAAACTATTGCTGCCCTTTTACTTCTGTTTCTCACTGCGGGCGTAACGGCTGCGGAAAAGCCGGCCAATTCTGTTGATAAGGAATCCGAACTGGGTTCTGTTTTTTTAGTTTGATCGTTCTGCCAGACACGCAAGGCTACGCGGATGTCCGGCATAAAGAAACACAGAAGCACTGGCCGAGTATTGGGGATCAACGTTCCTGCTTCTTTGAACATACCGAGTGGATTAAGAAAAATAAGCAGAAGATGAACATCGTTATGGCGGTTCATGTCGGAGACATTACCCAATCCGAGCACGAGGAAGAATGGAAGATCGCCGATGCTGCTTTCAAAACGATTGATAACCATGTTCCCTACATCTTGTGCTCAGGAAATCATGATATGGGTTACTCACCCGAACACCGAAAGACCAGCCTCTCGCGCACGAGCCATTTTGGTTCCTATTTTCCTCCGTCGCGTTTTACGAAGAACCCTTTGTATGATCCTCATTTCGGCAAGGATAAAAGTCTGCATTTTTATGAAGAGGGGGAGATCGAAAACTACTACCTGTTTCTAAATGCAGGGGGGATGAAGTTTCTGATCCTCACGCTGGAATTCAAACCTCGGGACCAAACCCTGGCATGGGCGAATGAGGTGGTTGCCGCGCATCCCGATTGCCGGACCATCGTTGTGACCCACAGCTATCTCACGAGAAATAAGGGACAACTGTCGGGTGCTGATAATTATGGGGTAAAAGGGAATTCAGGAAAATCAATCTGGGAGAAGTTCGTCAGTCAACACAAGAACATATTCTTGGTCCTTTCAGGGCATGCCATGGAGAATCTTCTGACCAGCCAAGGCAAGCATGGAAACACGGTACACCAGGTTCAGGCCGACTATTGGTATTTTGATCTTCCCAAGATCAAGGCCGGAAGCGGTTTCTTGCGCATCATGACATTTCGTCCTGACAAGAACACGATTGAAGTCCAGACCTATTCGCCTGTGCTCGACGAATTTCTCGTACGCCCTAAAAGCAAGTTCTGGCTGGACTACAACATGTCGAGCCCAGTAGGGTCCGCTTCTGCGGACCAGTGAACAGCGTTTTGTTGTCCACCAAATTTCCTCGCACATCCTGGTCCGCAATAGCGGACCCTACTTCCTTGAAGGAACTCTCCGATGGCTAAGTCAAAACGAAAACTGACTACAGCAGAGAAGCGAGTTCGTTGCGAGCGGAAAAAGAATTTGAGACCATATTTATCCATGGAAAACAAATACGCATACTTCGAGAGCCAACCATTGATGATATGACAGTGGATGAGTTCATTTCTCAAAACGCTGATCCAAGCTGGCTGCATCAAAACGGGAACTGGGAAGATATTCAAGAGTAATAATGAACCTCCTTTAAGCACTTCAACTAAATCCCATAAGAATTCTGCAATTTAGTTGACCCCTGTTTCTGGGTGGCATATAATCGCCCTTTTGAGAAGGGTCAATTTTTCATTCAACCTAACACTTAGGTTTCTCTTTTCTTCTACATTGATTGTTCGATCATCAAGGAGCGGTAGGTTATGAGTCAAGGAAATTCCAAGCAACCAGCATCTAAGGGTAAATACAAAAAAGCCATTAACATCGCTTGTGGCGTGGTTGCTATGAGTGCTGCGATTGTTTTTGTCATGGCTTCGGTTTTTGCATTGTTGAGTTCAGACCCCGATGTTGCTGAGAACAATCAACAACCGGATGCCAGCGGTGGATCGAGCTCAGCAACTGCCAAGAAAAAAGTGATCACCGGTTTAGTGACCATGGCCGACACAAAAAAACCGGTAGCTGGTGCCCAAGTTCGTCTGCTGACAAAACCTGAAGGTGAAGAGCATGCGACGACTCAGGTTGCAATCACCGATGCGAAAGGGGTCTTCATCTTCGATGAAATTGGCGAAGGAAACACCCGAGTGATGGGCTACTACAAGGAATATGCTTCGAGAGCAAAACGCTACCAAGGCCAAGGAGTGTGGCCTAACAAACAAAATTTAGTCGTTCCCCTGTTTAAAGTTCCTTCGATCAAAGTCAGGGTTATCTCTAGCAAAACAAAGCAGCCGATAAGTGGTGCCACTGTACAAAATGTTTGGACTGACGCAGAGAAAAACTATCAGACCGATGAGAACGGCGAGGTGGTGATCCATGGTCTGACACCAGAAATGTGGACCATCCAGGTAAACCAGCCAAGTTATGCTAGTCAAACCAAAGAGATCACATTGAAAGGTACTGGAACAACCGACTTACTTTTTGAAGTAGAACAAGGGGCGGTACTCATGGGCGAAGTGGTCGATGAACAGGGGGCCGGGATTAGCGGTGTGAGTATTGATCTCATTCGAGATCGTATCAAACATGTAGGTTCAATCAAAAGTGATGCGAATGGGAAATTTATATTTCCCTATGTGCCTATCTCGGACCTTAATGTTCATTGCTATAAAGATGGTTTCATTGAATCACAAGAAAAGGTTTCAATAACGACTAAACCAGGGAGTCAACAGAAATTAAAATTAACACTAGAGAAACGACCCTATGGTGGTTTTGTTCGGGGCATTGTCACTGATGCCGACGGCCAAGTGATTGTTGGTGCTGAAATAACCAACAAAGGTCGCTCGTCCCGAGATATTCGGAAAGCGATCTCAGACAACTACGGGGCATTTCAGTTAGACGATGTTTTTGAGGGAGGAGCACTAGGGCACGAGCTGATTGTTAAAGCAAAAGGCTTTGCACCAAAAGTAGTTAAATTTAATCCAGGAAAACGGGAATCATCTGCCGATCTGAAAATCATCTTAGAACAAGGCCATAGCATTCAAGGTCTTGTGGTTGATGAAGCAGGAGTCGGAATCCCGGAGGTGTTCATTTCTTATCCTGGAAGAGCCTTGCCTGGATTAAGTGGAAGAACAAAAACCGATCAGCAAGGGAAATTCTCCATCGATTCCCTCCCGGCTAAATGCACTTTTCACATGAGCAAAGCAGGCTACTCTTCCATTGAGTCAAATACACTAGAGCTCGATAGTAATCAGGTAGTGAAAGTTACCATGCTCTCGCCTGGGATGATTCGCGGACGAGTAGTTGATAGTATTACCGGGAAAACGGTGAGCCCTTTTGTGGTCAAAGTGACATTTTCTCCTGATAGGATGCCAGATGATCCAAGAGGCGGCTTAAGCTCATCGGTAGTGACTAGAGATGGTCAGAAGTTTTCAAAAAAGGATGGGAAATTTCAGATAGGCAAATTCATGCGAAACATGGCCCTTCAAGTGACCGTACTGGCCGATGGTTATCATCAAAGGGTGGAACGCCGCGTTGTGGCCGAAGGGGCAGCTGAGGCAACGGTCATTGAATATCAATTGACACCCATCGACGAGTCGACCCTGCTCAGTTTTTCAGGTCAACTTGTCAATAAGAAAGCCGAGCCAATTGCAGGGGCCGAGTTGCGTTTGATCGTGGCGAACGGTCGATCCAACGATCAGATGAGGTCTCCTTTAAGATGGGAGATGTTGCCTTATCGCTGGTATGAGATTCAAAGAGACCAGATTCAACGAATGGCTGAAGTGAAACAATTTCTGAGTGTGGTGTCGGATGAGAATGGCAAGTTTCAGTTTGACCGCGTCTTCCCCAGTAAACATATCGATTTGGCCTACTGGGGCGATGGGGTATCGCAGGGGCAACTCTCTCAGTTAGAAAATATGACTGAGCACGAGAGGAGCGAGATCAAGCTCATTATTGTTACGCCAGGCAGATTAGTAGGGAAGATCGATAGAGAAATCTATCCAACAGTCAAGATGATCACGCTGTACGGGTCGGGTTACCAAACGAGTTTTAATAATTCGATCGCTTCTTCTGAGAACTCGTTCGATCTTCCCAACATTCCCCCTGGAGAATATCAACTACGACTGGATGCTTACGAAAGAGATTCTGAAAACTCAATGATATTCCGAACTCGCAGCGTCAAAGAGCTCACGGTTGAAATCAAATCTGGTGAGACCTTAGAGCTTGATCTAGGGTTTGAAAGTAACAAACCGGCGTCCTAGATAACTTTGAATTCGTTCATTATTAAAGATGCTCCGAATCCTCAATGTGATTTTAATCAGAAAACGAATTGTTAAATTATGAGCGAAGAATCTACAGAACAATCATCATCGAAGAGTAACTATTCGAGAATGATCAATATCTCTGCATTTCTCCTTACCATCTGCGTCCTCGGCTGCGGAGGCGAAGATCCAGTGACGGAAGCGCCGTTACTTTCACTGCAATTTAAAAAACCTTCTACTCCGAATAAAAAATTTGAGGGGAACGATTTATCGACCTATGATGCCAAGGTTCTTGCCTCAGAAGCATATCAGTCTGTTCTAAAAAAAGAATATGACAAGGCAGTCCAGTTTCAGTATTGGTCTGTTGCAAATACCGATGGTGAAGAGGGACTCTATAACTTGGCCTGTTATTACTCCTTGAAAACCGATGTTGAAGCTAGTTTCTATTGGATGAAAATTGCGGCACAAAAAGAAGGGGTCGATGCTGATTGGGCTGTTGATGATCCTGATCTAAGAAGTATACGACGGGACTCTCGCTGGCCGTATGTTCGTCAGTATCTCCGTAAGTACAACCAATATTGGTCTATTAGCGATATTCAAGAAACGACGCTGATTGTGCCTGCCGGTTACGACGGTATTTCTGAAATTCCAGTCATGATAGGACTACACGGCATGGGCAGCCGGGCCAAAAGCTTTGTCGATGAAGACTATCAGGAATATGCGGATGAATTGAATATTGCATTTGTTGGCGTCAGTGGAACCGTACCGCGTGGCCCTACCAGTTTTGTGTGGAGTGAAGATCACGAAAAAGATTTACAACGGGTGAATCGAGCACTACGAGAAGTGAGTGATCGATTGAAACCGGCGAAAGGCAAGTTGATTCTGTTTGGCTTCTCGCAAGGTGCCATGATGTCGGCTGAAATCGCAGCACGTCATCCTGACGATTATGCCGGTGCCATTATTATGTCTCCCGGCGGTGGATTCAGTCCTGCAACTGGCAGGCTCTCGGCAGAAGAAGCCCACAAACGGCAAGGGTACATTGTGGTGTGTGGGGCGGAAGAGCATCCCGGTAATGTCTCAAATACCAGAAAATATGCCAGTCACATGAAACGCTTAAACGCACGGGTCAAAGAACGCTTGTATCAAGACGTGTCCGACCACGCATTTCCGCCAGACTATTACGAGCAACTGCCAAGCTGGATTGAATTTATTTTAGATGAATAGGCATGAGCATTCCGACCATCGCAATTAAACCCGACTGAAATGTTGAAGCGTTATCAAGAAGTGAATTTAATGAAATTTATTTCAGCCATATTTTCTTGGATTCTTGAGGAACTGCAATGGCGATTTCGTCAATTGCTATGGCGATCATTCGGATCGGAGTTTGAAAAAACGAAAGCGGAATGGCAAGCAGAAAGATTGGAACTGCGATCAGCTATAAAATACGCTAAGGAAAGTGGAGCAATTGTGGAGCTTGTCGTGATTCCTCGCAAGCTAAAGCTAACTGCTTTCTATCCGAATAAATGTCACAAAAAAGATTTCAATGGAGTACCAACGAATGTTTCCTATTCCTCCTGGATTGGTTTTGCTTATTTTCCATTTTTGAAAAAGCATTTGCTGATCAGTGTCTCGGTATGTGACACCAAGCCGACTGAGTTTCAAATGCAATTTTTGAAAAGCCTGGTGCTTGAGAAACGTGATCTCCGCAAGCACATTAATGGCAAGATCTACGAATACTATCAAAGTGAAGTGTACGGCAATCGAACCATCATTGATTGGGATTTTCAAGACATCACTGAAAAATGCGTTCCTAAAATCACAGAACCCTCTCAACTCTGGAAGCTTATCTCGGACCCTGGAATTGATAGCGTTGATGAGGAGGCCAATCAGTTTACTCTAGGTTTTAGATGCTCCTGGGAAGATGATAAACGATTGAAAGTTAAATTGAAGGATTGGGAAGTTATCAACATCTGGTCATTCTGATTTATTTACCATGGTTTTTCTGACAAATTCCTGGCACTCACTGTAATCACTTCCTACAATCAAACCAGGACCAGAACAGAGAAGCGGCGTTTCGACTTAATCTGAATTTCATGTTAATTTTCAGTGGTGAAGGAGAACTCCATGTCGCTCAAATATCTATTCGGAATCACAGCATTTTGCGCAGTCATCGCCTGGTGTGCATCGCAGTATGGGTACAGCAGCATTCCATTTTGGATTACTTTAGCCTTGTCACTCGCTATCTCCGGGGTGTTTGTCATTCTGGCACGCAATGAGAAGACAAAACGATACAGCTACTTAGCTCCGCTGCCACTTATCTTTTTCTGTATCATTCCAATTGCTTCGTTCTCACAGATCCTCAACCTCGTCTTGCTCGTAACGTTCAGTGGTTACCTTGCAGCAAGACCTGTGTTCGCCACGAAAGATTTATGCGCGTTTATGATGGTCTTTTGTGGGGTCTCTCAAGTGCTTGGCACACTGCCTGGAAGAGCGGAAGTAAAAGATTTGATGGCAATGCGTGCAGCCTATCCGATTGTCTCACTCGAAGACCGTTTAGCGTATGAAAATCAGGTCACTGCAATTCAATCAGATGAGCCGCTTAGTCTGAGTGCCGAGGTATTGTTGCAGTTGACTGATGTGGAAAGTAACTCGGATGGACATAGCAGGCGAACTTATGATCTGAAAAGAATACATAGCGAACAATACGAGCAGTTTGTTCGATCTGCGGGCTTTGGAGTCTCTCGCATGCGACGTCCCTATATGGGGTCTCTCACGCTTCCACCGATTCAAAATATCACGTTTAATCACATCACCGATCCTGAAGCAGAAAGCGTTTATCCTTACTGGGATGCCATGTTTCAGTTGAGCGCTTCTTCGAACATCGATGATTTGCATCAAATTAGTCAGATCGATTTTTTAGATCCTGACGGGTACGGTGCTTTCTTTGAAAAGGAAAATAAAGTTGCAGGGTTCACAGAGCATAGTTTTCACTATTCACCACGGGAAGGAATGGACGAACCCGGTCACTGGAAGATCGACCGACTAGAGTTAGTCAGCCTACTCAAATTTTCTGAACCGCAGGTCTATGTGCTCGATCACTTGCCGCGAATGGATCAACTCAAAGCTGACAAGGTGCCGACGCGGGCTCTGAACGAGTTTGAACTCGGTGCGTTAGATCAGCTTTGGACCGAACAAGACCTTGTGATTTCCAACAACAAAAACCACTACCAAATGCTCGGCTCATTAAGGGCCGCAAAAAAATGCCTAGAGTGTCATCAAGTAGAACGCGGGACTCTACTCGGAGCCTTCACCTACCATATTCAACACTTGCCGCCGGAAGACATAGACAAAAATTAACACTACCAACAGCCATTTTTGGGTGCCACTGGCTTCGCCAGTGAGAATCTCGTATCTACTCGTCCATTCAATTTCATGGAACACAACGGACCAGCTTGTGCTAAAATCTACATGACCTGAGTTCAAATGTTGCACACACTGGCGGAGCCAGTGGCACCCGGCGAATTCACCTGATCTTCATTTCGCTTCTACTTCTTATGGTAAATATCTAAAAACTCTATTGACTACTGCCTTTTCATCCGCTACATTGTGTAACATTATACGCTGTAACGGAAGGAATTCACATGTCAAAACAATCGAAACAGCCGCTAAGTGACTTGGAAAACAAGGTCATGGATGCTGCTTGGGCCGCAGGCTCAGTCACGGCAGACCAAGTTCGGATGGCCCTGGAGCCAGAGCAGAGCCTTAAAGATTCGACGATACGCACCGTGCTGCGGCGTCTGGAAGAGAAGGGCTACGTCACGCATGTTGTCGAAGGTCGGACTTATATCTACACGCCAACAGGCGGGGCCCAGGCAGTCGCCGCAGATGCTGTGCGTGGCATTATCGACCGGTTCTGCAAAGGTTCTGTCGAAGACCTGCTGCTTGGTCTGATCGACCGAGAAGTGGTATCGCACGAAGAACTATCACGACTTGCCCAGCGGATTGCCAAGAGTAAAGAGAATACGCCTGAAACTAAACCGACTCGAAAGAAAAGGAATTAACCATGGCCATAAATCTTATTGAACGATTCCCTATGTTCATTGCTGACCTTTCGATCAAAGTGCTAATTCTGGCTTTCATCACCTGGGGAGTCTTGCAAGTTTTCCGGGTGAAGAGCGAAAGCTGGAAGCATCGGGTATGGTCGTTGATGCTCGCTGGCACGCTGCTGCTTCCAACAGCAGGGCTGCTGGTTCCGTCCATAATTAACCCAACTTCGTTCGTTACCTCATTACCAATCTCTGGGGTTGAAAAAACTGATGTCCCAGCTGTTCCAGATGTTTCGGCATCTGTTGTATTAAATAACTTCACGCCCGAAGACATTCCCGCTGATTCAGCAGTTCCTTTAAGCATTCCACCTATGGAAATTGCACCAACGGAAATTGCACCTAAGGTTATTACACTGCCACCAACTACACTCGAAAGCTTGATCGCTGACTTTGAACCTGAGCCCGTTTCAAGCGACAACGCATTCTCCCCGCCAGTGGTCGAGATGGCTCCGATAAAGCCAATTGAAAAAATCGAGGCAACTCAGGCTGAATTCCAAGCTTGGCCTTTCTTTCTAGCAATCGTGCCCTGGGTCTATTTATCTGTCGCGTTATTACTCTTGGGCCGTCTCGTCATGGGACTGGTTTTGACACAACGGATCGTGCAACGTGCAGCAATCGTTAAGTCATCTCGCATCGAGGGTTTGCTCTCTGTTGCAGTGCCCGTTTACGAGTCGAACGAAGTCCAAGTACCGGTCGTGGTAGGGCTGGTGCGTCCTGTGATTTTGCTTCCATCAGACTGGGATGCGTGGAGTCAATCTACGCTACAAATGGTCTTCACGCACGAAGGCGAACATCTTCTCCGGAAAGACTTGTGGGTCGCCTTGGGGGCCAATATCTGTCAGGCCGTTTATTGGTTTCATCCCCTTATTTGGCTGGTTCGACGGCACTTGAGTGAACTGGCCGAGCGTGCCTGTGACGACGAAGTGCTACGTGTGACCGCAGACCATGCAAGCTACGCCGAATGTCTATTGCACATGGCAAGCCTGCTTTCGACCAAAGGGAAAAGTTTTCAACCACTGGCACTCGGGATGGCCCGGCAATCAAAAGTCGAAGGGCGAATCAACGCGATCCTTGATTCGGATCGCCCCCTAGCGAATCGAATCGGAACCGGCATAGGGTTGTTACTCTTGCTATCCGTTGCCTCGCTGGTTGCATTGGTGGCCGGTATTGAGTTCACCAAACAAGCGGTGGCAGAAGAACCCAAGGTTGCAGATGTCACTACTGAACAAGCCACTGCCGAACCAGTCACTCCCGAAAAAGGAGATGCCCTCAAGCAAATCAGCGGACGAGTGGTAATGGGCGACAGTGGCAAACCGGTCGCTGGGGCAGAAGTCCGTCTTTCTTCATATTATAAAACGGCTCCCCGCTCCGTCAATGAAATTGCAATCACCAACAAAGATGGAGTCTTTACGTTCGACCAACTAGCAGAAGGAAAACATCGCTTAGTGGCCTTCTATCAAGATACCGCATCAAGATCAAAACGAAATGAACATCTGACAGTCAACCTGGGCGAAAAGAATGCCCTGCTCACGCTTCAAAAAGCTCCTTCGATCAAGGTGAAAGTGATCTCTGATAGTACACGAGAATTACTTGAGGACGTAACAGTTCAGGTACTTTCGGCAGATGGCAAGGATGAGTATCAAACCGATGCAGATGGGGAAGTGACCCTGTTTGGATTAACGCCTGAACAGTGGAGTATCAAAGTGATCTCAAACGACTATGTGGTAGAACGCCATACACTGCTTCTCAGAGGCGATAAAACAGGTGTGGTCTTGGCCGAACTGGATCAAGGCGTTGAACTGCACGGAAAAGTAACGGACGAAAACGGCGTTGGATTGAGCAATGGTTACATCGGTGTGCTTGAGGAAAGTAGTATTCTCGGAAGTCAAGGAGATTCTTTTCAAACGGATGACTCTGGCAATTTTCGGTTTAGGCTTCTTCGAGCGAATGCAATCTCTCTCTCTATTATTGTACCAGGATATAAACAAGTGCGTCATGATGTTCCTATAAGAGTGAGGGTTGGAGGCAAGCAAGAAGTTAATGTTGAATTAAAAAAGCGTCCAGTTGGCGGCTCTGTTACAGGGATTGTGACCAACACAAAAGGCAACCCCATCGCTGGTGCCCAAATTACCAATCGTGGACGCTACTCGGGGTGGCGGAATTCGATAACAGACGTAGAGGGTCGTTTTCAATTAGAGGATGTTCTAGAAGGTGAATCGAATGAATATACACTCGGCGTAAGAGCCCCTGGATATGTTTCTCAAGGGCTTGCTTTTACCCCTGGTGATAAAGCCAATCCTGCTGAGGTCCAAGTCGCTTTGAAAATAGGGCATCGAGCAAAAGGGCGTGTCGTGGATGAATATGGAGAAGGGATTTCCGGAGTTACGATCTATTCCAACAATGGCACGAGAGATCCTGGTCAAAATATAACTGTTTTTCGTAAAACCGATCAGGAAGGTCGATTCTCTTTGGTTGATCTTCCTGAAAATGCCTCACTTTCGTTCCACAAATTTGGATTGATTCAGCTTCCTGGAAATCAAGTGCCGTTGGACAGTGAAGAGGAAACTATTGTAATAATGAAGACGAGTAGCAGTCTTCGTGGGCGTGTTGTCGATGCCATTACAGGCAAGCCGGTGACGTCTTTTTCTGTCCAAATTCTTTATCTCCCGAGAGGATATCTTTTACCACCGTATGGCGAAAAGTTCTCAAACATAAACGGAGAATTTCAGGTCTATAAGATATCTAATTATTCGTGGCTACAGTTACTAGTTTCTGCTGATGGATACCATCAAGGGGTCTACAGGAATCGACCGGTAACACAATTAGTGATAGATAATAAGGAAATTGAGTTTCGACTTAAACCGATAGTTAAAGAGTCGCTCTTCAAAGTCTCAGGTCGTGTTGTGAATGATCAATCAGAACCCATCGCAAATGCAAAAGTGCGGCTGCTCCTCAATGATCAGCACCCTGAGAATCGGGATACGTTCCCTTTTATATGGGCGAAAACAATACCTTACGATGTTGAGAGACACCTCGGTGATCAAAATTTCCGAAGCACGGTCTCAGACAAAAACGGTGACTTTGAATTCTTAAACGTAGTCCCTTCAAATTATATCGAACTGAATTACTCCTGGGGTCTCGGCAGCTATGGTGATCGTATCACGGAAGAAAATTACGGTGAACGGATCACCTATCTAGAAGAAATGACAAAGCAAGAACGAACGAACATCCAACTACAATTTAATCCACCAGGTAAGATCGCTGCTCGTGTTCACATGCTTGCCTACCCAACTGCTCGTGAAGTTTCGATTGTTGGGGTTTCCAATGGACATCGTTTTCGTCGATCCATTTCCAAGGCCGCCCCTGCCTTTGGAATGAGGAATGTGCCTCCAGGTCGTTATGAACTGACCCTGTATGCACCCTCGGAAGATAAGAGGGGTTTTATCGAAGGGTATTTGACCAAAGAAATTAAAAGCATGTTCATCGAAGTAAAATCGGGGCAGACGCTCAACCTGGGTCTAGGGTCGACGGGTGACACTGACGAAAACTAAAACCACCAAAATCCCTTTTCGCGTGCCACTGGCTTCGCCAGTGAGAATTTCGTATCGACTCGGCCATTCAATTTCTTGTAACACATCGGACCAACTTTCTGCTGAAATCGACATGATCTCAGATCAAATGTTTCACACACTGGAGCCAGTGGTACCCGGCGTTTCTGCTTTGATTGAATGGGTTTGTTGTGGACGATATAATTTATTGGAGTATTTTTTGTTTTAGACCATTCATCCTACTTTGCTAGATAATGAATATGAAGAATAGATTCTTATTAATCACCCTGTCGGTTTTTATAGTCGCATCGTTGATTATCCCGTTTAGATGGCTGCGTGAATCAAGGCGAGAGCAGCAAGCTCTTGAAAAGATCATTTCCTTCAACGGTGAATATTTATTTGATCATCAGATTGGAGCAAAAGAGGTTTTAAAACTCATTAAACCTACATTCCAGAATTGCTTAACAAATGACGTTCAGATGGTATCTTTAGTCAACACGAATATTAAATCAGATGATGTACAGCTATTACTACTGCTTCCGAATTTAAAAACTGTTTGGCTTGCAAATACAGATATTGATGATGATTCCCTGAAATATCTTATCCAGTTAAAGCAACTTGAAGAACTTGGGATCGAAGAGACAAATATCTCAAGCAGGGGGATTACTCAATTGGAGAGAGAACTTCCGAATACGATTATATTAAAGCAACATTATACTCCGTATCTTCCGTGAAATAGATGAATCAACGGGTGACACTAACGAAAATCAACACAATCAACAGCCCTTTTCGTGTGGCACTGCCATCTTGCCAGTGTGTAGCTTGTACCATCTTAATTAGCTTGAGACATTGAAGCAAAACAAATCAACTTGTGTTAAAATCATGGAACTCATCAATCGACCGTAGCACACACTGGCAAATTGCCAGTGGCACACCTTGGGCCTCTTGGTTGCTTTGGATGTCCACTTAAAATTGTGACTTCTCTTAATAAGTGTAAATAGATGGAACCAAGATCCAAGAATTTTAATTCGGCTGTTATTCTCATTATTGTTATATCAGCTCTGACACTAACATCAATTGAGATTAGATGGCGACCCGCTCGCCGTACTATAAATTATATTCATTTTCTTGCTTACGAAGCAGGTGTAACGGACTCCCCACCTTTTGGATACCTTTTGGATTTAGCAGGTGATGCCCTTGAAGTGAGTTCAGATGATATGTATGACCAAAGTCAATCTGAAAGTAGCAATTAACATCATTAGCCTCCGAAACTTTGTGTTTTGGAGGCTTTTTCAACTTGCGGCCACCACGTTGGGTCGTTGGGCTACTACGATTTCCTGTCCGTGTTGTTGCATCCAATCCAAAAAATCTTCATGCACTTCGGTAGAATCGGTGACTTTGCCGATGAGTTGAAACTCTTGGGTGGACAATGCCGTTTCGATTTGCTTTAGTCTTGCTGTGGCCGACTGAATGAAGGCGGTTTGGGCTGGTTCAGCTAGTGTCTGGCTTACCAAATTGGATTCGCCAGCGGGTCGTTCTCGTCGCATGGAAATCAGTTTGCCATCCTCAGACTTGAAGAGTAATCCATCGACAAAGGCCCGGCGGAGTTCGCCTTGGGTATTGAATTGATAGACCGGGTCTTGGTCGAGAAACAGGCTCATGGCGCCTACTTTTCTGAAGCCGATGACCACGCTGCCGGGGAAGCCTGGAATTTGGTACTCGGCGCGTCGAACTAGACCTGTGGCCTCTTTGAGTAGATCTTCACGCGGAGATGCTTCACGTGCCATTAGATTGTAACTGCCTGAATAAGAGTGTTATCTTTGGAAGATTTAATTTTACCGTAGACAATGCCAGGCAGATAGTCGGTTATTCGGCCCAGTCTCGTACATCGAACCGTAGATCGTCTGGTTCGCTGCTGATGATGGCCTGCATGTCTTCGTGTACGGCAAAAAAGGCTTCAATTACTTTCGGATCCCACTGGGTTCCGGCCCCTTCTCTAAAGATCGCTTTCACCTTCTCCTCTGGCATCCCTTTACGGTAAGGTCGATCACTCGTCATCGCATCGTAAGAGTCAGCGACCGCGGTGATGCGTGCCAGGATTGGGTTTTCTTCTTCCTTGAGTCCATGAGGGTAGCCTTGGCCGTCCCAGCGTTCATGATGATGCAGGACCACTGGCAATACTTCTTCAAGCTGTTTGAGGTCTTTCAGGATATTATAACCAAGCTGTGGATGCTGTTTGATGTGTTCGTATTCTTCGTCATTTAAACGGCCTGGTTTTCGTAGCACGCTGTCGTCGATTCCAATTTTACCGACATCATGCAGCAAGCCTGCCATGTAGAGCAGGTTGAGCGTTTCGGTGTCCAGTTCGAATTCTTGAGCAATGCGTACTGCCAGGCGAGCAACCCGATCACTGTGACCACAAGTGTAAGGGTCTTTTGCATCAACCGCTGAAGTCAACGCTTTGACCACGCTGGTGACGAAATCGGCCTGTTGTTTATAGAGTTCGATGTTGCCGTTGTGAATGCCCAGGATTGTGCCGACGCTGCTAAGCAGGCTCGACTCAACCGAACCGAACCCTTTGTTGTCTTGATGGTTGATGGCAAAAATCCAACCAAACACATTGTCACCTTCGGCCAAAGGCACAGCGATGACTTGCCGCACGCTAGGGAGCGGCCAGTTTTCTTGACTGGTGATGCGTTCATTCGCAACACATACAGCGCAACTTTGATTCAACTTCAGGTGATCGATTAGTTCTGCAAGTTGCGGTTCAGTTAAAGTGAAGTCTCCGACACTCAACAAGTTTGTGTTGCCGGGCTGTTTCTCATCGGCATTAGAAACAAAATGGATCGCCATTGATTCGCAGGGCATGACTTCCGTTAGCCATTGCAAAGCCTGTTCAGCCAATTCTGATTGGCTGTTAGAGATTCGCAGGTTCTGCGTGAGCCCATACAGTAGGCTGATTTCTTCGTAGGTCGATGAAAGGCTGTCAGAAACTTTTTCGATCTCTTGATTGAGTCTTCCCATTTCGATATCGGAAGACAATTTGGAAACTGCCAGTTTGGCCATTCTCTCTAACGAATCATGCGTCCAAGTTGGTTGAATGCTGAGCCATTGATCGACTTGATTTTCAGGCAGTGCCAGAGAATGGGCCACTTGGGTTAAGCGTTGATCTTCGATCAAATCCGACGAAATGCAAAAAGGAGCAGTCGCGACAAACGGATGACCTGAAGCTTGGAAGGGGATTGCGATGATGCAAATCGGAAAGTCGTCTACGATAAATTCCGAGGTGCCGCGTTGGGCAATGGTGGTCACTAAAGAACCGACCAAGTTTTCATCGCCTACAACCGAAGCGGTGTCTCCAGGAAGAATGTTGCCTGTTTCGCCATCCCAAACGGTGAAGGGTGATCCAAACCAGGATTCCAGTTCTCCACGGATTTCCGCTAAATCCTCGTGCGTCACCAAGTCATGTTGGGTGCGTTGCTGAGTCGTGATTGTTGGGGTCGAAGTTGCCATTAAGTATGTGTTAGATCGTGATTAGAGTTTTCGTCTTAGTGTGTTGAATCTGTAAGTTCCTATGAAAACATAGGTTACAAGTTGCAAACCGGCAATCTGTAATCACTGCGGGTTTTACGTTCCCCAATTCTTTCCGTGTGATTTATCGGCAGAACTGGTTCAACATAACCCTGTCCCCTACCCTTGGCCTAGAACAAAACTTGCTATCGGATTATGATGAGTGACGTTCGTAAAACGGTTGCGATTGCTATCCTCCCTCTTTCTCTGATTTTCAATTTCCTCCATGAATTCAAGACCCGCTACCAATCCACCGTTTCCGCTGCTGATTACCGGTATTGCGGGTGTTTCGGGTTATAACGCTTTTCAATACTTTCAGGCCAAATATCCCGGCCAAGTTTTCGGAATACGCCAGAAGAACAACTGGCCTTTAGATGGCGATGGCGTGCTGCCATGTGATATTGAAGACACTGCTGAGTTAGAGCGATTGTTTGACAAACATCAGTTTCAGGCGGTGATCAACTGCGGTGGCTCATGTGCGTTGAAGTCGTGTGAACTCGATCCAACAATGGCGTGGCGCATTAATCTGCATGGCGTCAGGAACCTGTTAAGTGTTCTCGAAAACAGAGACATCCGGCTGGTCCACCTGTCGATTGACTTGGTCTTCTCTGGCACTGCCGAGGGCGATCATTTAGAAACGGACACTACCGACCCAATCACGGTGTATGGAAAAACGATGACCGTGGCTGAAAACTTGGTTCAGCTACACTACCCGCAAGCTACGATGCTGCGGATCTCGCTGCCGATGGGAATTAGTTTCAACGGGCACGCAGGTGCCATCGATTGGATTCAATCTCGCTTTGCCAAGCAAAAACCGGCCACTTTATTCTACGATGAAGTACGAACCCCAACGTATACCGACTGCCTGAATCTTTTGTTAGAAGATGTGGTCGCACGCGATATGCCGGGGCTGTTTCATTGCGGCGGACCGATCAAGATGAGCCTGTATGAAATCGCCCAAGTGGTGAATCGCGTGGGCGGTTATCGGGCCGAAGACTTAATGGGCTGCTTCCGTGAAGAAGCAGGCCCTATGCCACCGCGGGCCGGTGATGTGAGTATGGATTCCTCTAAACTAATCGAAGCACTGGGCTACAATCCGTTTGACCCTTGGCCCCACGATCCCCAATTTATACCAACCCACAAAGACTGGCATCTCGAACGCCCGGCCGGCGAAAATGGTTCGCCGGAGTTATTGCAACAGATCTTGTATCGCAATCCAAATCGGAAGAATTAAAGCGGTGTTGTTGTATGGGAATCTGGGTTTTGGGTGGCAGCGATGACGATTCCGGAGTTGGCTTTGCTTCGGGATCAAACGTATTCGGAACGTCGTCGGTGTGGCCGCTAGGCCATCAGAGGATACAGCAGCCAAGATTTACTGAACTCAAATAGGAATTACAAACTAGTTTAAGCCTTAATTTACAGGATGAAATGGAAACTCTCTAACCTCTGATCGACTAGCGTCGACCCCGACGTCGTATTGAATATGCGTAATTGAGTGGCGAGTAATCTCCAAAACCAACATCGCGGCCACCCGAAATTTAAAACCGCGTAACTTCAAAACTTACGCTTCGGGTTAAGATTGCTTTACCACGAGACACCCTGAACTCTTCCGTCTTCGGTGTACGATCATACTAGTGTTGATGTTGGTGTTCTAAGGCCGATTGCAGTTCTTCTTCTGCGGAGAGTGCTCCTTGCAACTTGGAAAGCCAAACGACAATCGCCACCACAATCACGGCACAAAGTCCAACTAACCACGGGGCATACTGTATTCCCGCATCATCCCCTTCAAGCGTGACTTTTACAATCCAATCGAGGTTCAAGTTGAACGCAACATCTACGTGAAACTGGTAAAACCCGAATAGGATAAAATCAGAATCGATATCGATTTGCTGAGTTAAAAGCACGAGTGAAATCGGAATTAAAACCATCAAAGAGTTATGCAAAAAGTGATACGCCATACCAGGAAAAATGCTGCTGGTTTGGACGGCAATGTATCCGATTAACACTCCGAGAATTGCGGCACCAATCGATTGTTGTAACAACCCATGCGTGACACCAAACAGAAACGCAGTGATGCATATAGCGGCCCATTTATGGCCCATGTGTCGGAGGCCAGAAAGTATAAATCCACGGAAGGCCAGTTCCTCACAAATCGCGGGTAACACGGCGATCAGCAAGATTAGTAGCGGGATCGACGTATCTCCCACTTGAGCTAAAAAGCCTTCCAGTTGCTCTTTCGTGGCAGAGTCCATGGGGAAAGCCTGTTTAATCCAGCCAGCGAGTGCCATCGAGAGTGGATGCACGACAATCGCCAACAACACCATCATCAGAATCGTAGTCCACTTTGGAGCGACCAAACGGAATGTTGCGGCTGGACTTCGGCAGGTGAAGTAGGCGAAGACCAAGATCGGAATTAAAATAAATCCAAACTGCGAGAGCATGGTCATTACCGTTAGCTCCGCGTCGCCTAACCCTTCTGGGAAGAGAATCTTTAATTTCGAGAGCGCGATTGGCACAATAAAGAATCTGAGCATCAATAGCATCAGCCCCGCAATTACCGCTGCCCCGAAAGTTGGCGTGGGGCCCCGATCTCGAATCGTGTGCGAGAACCATAAGCGGATATCAAAGCGTTCGCTTTCGCGGAACAGGACCGATTCGTTATTGAATTGATCGATGGCCCAGCGTATCGATAACCAAATACAGAACCAAGTGACGGCCATCACAGGCACGGCAAAGACCATCGCCTCGTAATAGTTATCTTCCATCAAGGCTTTCATTAACAGCAATACGCCAGTCACTGGGATAATACTTGTGCCGAGATTTAACGTAACGCCAGGCAATATCGGTAATACAACCAGCGGTAAATTGATCATTAATAGCGGCACCAAATAATACTGGCCTTCTTTGCTACTTCGGGCCAGTGCGGCCACTGCCAGTGATAACGCGCTAAACAATGCCGACATCGGAATCAGGGCCAACAACAACCAGCCAATCGACCACAACGGGGGCGGACCGATATTCAATGCGCCGCCTGATCCAGCTTCGAGTTGCTGCATGACCAGGCCTGCGGTAAGGCCCATGCTGGCCAAGTTCAATAGCGAAGTGGCAATACTAAACATCATGATCGCCAGCAGTTTTCCACCAACAATCTCGGAGCGCAACGCGGGGCTCGAAAGCAAAGTTTCCAACGTGCCCCGTTCTTTTTCTCCGGCACACAGATCAATGGCCGGATAGAAGGCTCCGGTCAATGCCCAAATCACCACGATAAAGGGAAAGATTTTTGACCACAAAAGGGCCCTGCGTTCTGGCTCTTCTGCAAGATCGACAGGATTGACCACAAAGGGATTCGTCACTTCTTTCGGAACATCGTGGGCTTCAAGATTCTGCTGAATAATCTTCTCTCGCCAGCGGTGAATGACCACTTTGACCCGTTGGAAATCGGATTGAGATTTATCTTGAGCCAAGTTGACAAATATCCGAGGTTGAGGGAACTCCATTTCTTCTGCGACATCCCCCTCTTCATCAGCGGAACTTGATGCCTGACGTTCTTGGTACTTTTTTAATCGATCTGCAAAGCCTGGCGGAAAATAAATGACCACGCCAAACTCGCCAGTTTTAATCGACTGTTGGATTGAATCCTCTAAGTCATCCAGCAAACCAGACTTTGGTTCCAGAGTAATCTGAAACATGTCTTGGCGATAACCATCAGGCAACACTTCTTCCGAGAAGGAATTATCCGCGACTAAGACAGGGAATTCGGGTAGTTCATCTGATCCAATAATTTGCAGTTCCGTGGTGCTTTGCTGGCGAAACTGAGTCACCTGCATGATCAACAGACCGAGCAGTGGATAGAGTAAAACGGGCAGAACCACGACAGAAAATAGAGTGCGGCGGTCGCGCAGCTGATCACGCAGTTCGCGGAACAGGATCAACTTGACGTTTATCGCTCGCATGCTTTGAAATATCTTCTTTTATTTTAGTAAGGTTTACACTGTGTACTTATAATACAAATAAATTATCCCAGTTCCATTTCTTCAGGTTCACCAATCAGATGAAAAAACAGTTCCTCTAAATCAGGTTGGCCATATTGTTCACGCAGTTCATCTTGCGTTCCTTCGGCCAGTATTTTCCCTTTGTGCATGATGGCAACTTGATCACACAGCTTTTCCACTTCCCGCATGATATGCGAGGAGAAAATTATGCACTTCCCTTGATCACGTAGTTCAGAAATGATTTGCAATAAGGCACGGCTGACAAAGATGTCGAGCCCCAAAGTAGGTTCATCAAAAACCAGCACCGGCGGATCATGCACAATGGCCCTAGCGATAGAAACTTTTTGTTTCATCCCGGTAGACATTTTGGCGCCCAGCACGTCGCGGATCTCTTGCATCTTGAGACGCTGGAAGATGGTTTCCATTCTCTGCTTGAGTTGATCTTTTTCCATACCGTAAAGTCGACCAAAGTATTCCACCATTTCCCAAGCAGTCATGCGGTCGTAAATCGCGGTATTGGTTGAAACATAACCAATCTGATGCCTGACCATGGCAGGCTCGGTTAGCACGTCATAGCCATTGATCTTCACCGTGCCAGAAGTAGGACGCAGCATCGTGCTCAAAATTCGCAGCACGGTGGTTTTGCCTGCTCCATTGGGGCCCAATAAACCAAAAATCTGGCCTGGCATCGCGTGCAAACTCACCCCATCAACGGCAACGAATTTTCCGCGATGCAGATCGTTATAAGCTTTGACTAATTCGCGGACGTGGATCATTGACAACTCAAAGTAGCTGGTTCTTGGATGCTAAGAATCAGAGAGCAAAGGCAATGGTACTCTACCATACTTGTATTGGCATCCGATAGATTGATGATAAAAAGCCAAGGAAATCAGATGTTATTTAGCCTGGGATCAGGCATCGAAGAGACACTTCGATCAATGTGTTCTGGTTGCACTAATTAGATGGATTTTGCAGACCAGATCTAGTGTTGAAGTTACGCTTTTGGAGAAAATCTAAAATTGGCGAAGCGTGAGCGAGGACGAAGTTAAATTGCGTTTTGTCCCGCGTGTGCCACTGGCATTCTGCCAGTGCGGAGGTAGAGTCGGCTTTACTCAACAGCTTTTTTATTGAAGCGTAATGGTTTAAATTGTGGATCAATAAACTTGATTTCCGATCCAATCGCAGCACACACTGGCAAAATGCCAGTGGCACCCGTTTGTTATAGAAATGCTCTAGTCATCCTCAAATCGCAAATCGTCTTCCGTTAAAATACGGAAGTTTTTTGCGTGCAAAGTTTCAAGAGCCATATCAATGTTATCCACCATGATCGCCACGCCAGGTCGATGCCGTGGAGTGCTTAACAGCGGATATGCCTGAATGATGTTTACTTCGGTTTGCAAGAGTGCGGTGCAAACTTGCAATAGCGGCTGCGAACCTGAAGGCAATTCGATTCCGATCAGATCGGTTTCGATTAGGGCCAATCCGGCTCGTTCCAAAATTTCACGTCCTTGTTCAGGATCGCTTAATAGGAATCGAACAAACGCGCATTCGGAGGAATCATTGATCGATAACGCCACGATCCGAACTTTAGAGCCTTCAAACCGGCGTACGATTTCCAAAAGTTGCCCGACACGATTCTCTAAAAAGACCGTGAATTGGGTTAATGCGGGATAGCCTTGGCCTCGCATCGTTTGAAACTCGGTTCCTGAATCTCCACCACCGGTACTCATAACTCAAACTCTCTACGTGTCTATCGAATTTCATGGACTTGAAAGATCGGCTTACAGAAGCGCTAACTATAGAGTAGGCTTTAAGTTCGGTCAATGTTAAAGCGAAGATGGTTTTTCGCATTACCCCATTGGCGGCAATTTTCTGGGAGACTCACTTTTGATTACCGAGTATGAACATCAGGTACGTGTCCGATACCAAGAAACAGACGGTCAGGCACGGGTTCATCACGCAAACTATGCCAACTATTTTGAACTTGCACGTACTGAAATGCTGCGTACAGCAGGGTTTAGCTACCAAAAAATGGAACAGTCTGGCTTGCTTCTGGTAGTGGCTGAAATAGAAATCAAGTACTTCTTACCCGCCAATTTTGATGATTTATTGCAAATTCAGATCAGAACCACCAAAGCCAAAGGTGCTCGAATCGAACATCACTATGAGGTCATCTGCGAAGGAAATAAGTTGGCCCAAGGCCGAACATTACTTGCCTGTATTAACCGAGAGGGCAAGCCACAGCCGCTGCCCGAACATCTACGAATTAGCTGACCGAAGGTTCTGAAACGAAAAAAACCGCTTATCTCAGTGGACTAGACTGAGACAAGCGGTCTAAATTGGTTACGTTGGTTGAATAGGGCTTCCGTGCCAAGATGGCCATCCCTGGTGACTTGCGATCAATCGGGAAACATAAACGGAATAAGTTTCAACGGGGGTTCGTGTTCAACCAACGTAACAAAATGGATCGAATGGATTTAACCTGATAGTTGATCAAGTAAACCCTGGAATTGAGGTATATTTTCTTCTAAACTGCTTAGCCAAGCATCGTGTCGCCAAATCTCAACACAAACTGCGGCTCCGGTAATCATTAATTCAGAATCTGGTTCTGCTTTTAAAAACTCTCGAAATCCTTCCGGAATTGAAAGTCGATTCTTTGCGGCAAGCTTAATTTGCCGCTGTCTTGTGGAAAGTAATCGGCCTAATAGCTGAACTTCAGCGACTCGACCGGCTAGTTTTCCTGCTTCTATTTTGGCTCGCACCAAATTGACGCCTGCATCTAGCTTGCCTTGCCATTGGTTTGAATTCCAAAGGCTCAAACAGCCAGGGCGTTCTTTCACCAAAATTAATTCTTCACCCTGCTCAGTCAGTGATTCCACGAATTCGGTCGGAATGGATAAACGATAGCGTTCGTCCAGCTTCCGCTTGAATTCGCCAAGTATGAAATCCGCTTGTGCCATTTAGGGTTGTCTCAATAAATTGCTTTTTTGGCCAAGCATCCGTTCTTGAAAGGTAATGATTAGGGCTTGAATCCCATTAATTATGATGTTTCAAGTCTTATTTGGGCTGGTTTCCCAGTTGCAGTTAGTCTACTGATTCTATATGAAATCGCAACTGTTTAATCTGATTTTTTGATGTTTTCTCTGAAATATCAAAATAGGTAGTTTTTTTGCTCCCGGTTTCACTCTGAAATTGAACTAGCTTGATGTTCCGAAATTGCGTATTCTTTGCCACGCAGTGTTCTAGATTTCAAGTTCAATTTCATCCTTTTATAAGCCCATTTTCACTATTTACCGTGATTTCATTTCCCATCACAGAACCGATTGTCATTACCGGAATCGGGATGATTACGTCCATTGGGCAAGATCGTGAATCAACCTGGGAGGCGATGCGCCATGGAAAATGTGGAATCAAGCGAGTCAAAAATCTGCCTGGAATTCCTGACGACCATGTATTAGCGGCCATGGTCGATTTACCAGATCGAGATTTCGACAAACTCAAAGTCATTCAACTCAATGAAATCGCTGCCAAGGAAGCAATGCTCGATTCAGGCATTGATCTTGAGCAAGTCGATTTAGAACGCTTCGCTTCGGCCATCAGTGGGCACACTTCCGACTTCACGCATGTGGTCGAGCGACTAGGGCTTCATGGGCAGTATGTGACCTCGGGCAAAAACTGGTGGGATCAATTTTTCCCCGCCACTTCCAGCGGAAGAATTGCCAGTCACTACAATCTGCAAGGCCCGCGTATGGTGCATTCAACCGCCTGTGCCAGTGGCCTCATCGAACTGTTAACCGCCGTGCGATCCATTCGTGACGACCAATGTGACATTGCCTTGGTCGGCAGTGCTGAAGCCATTGACCCAATTTTTGCGGCAGGGTTTAAAAACATGCGAGCCCTTTCAGATTCTGATGACCCTGAAATGTCTTGCCGTCCTTTCGATAAAGATCGCAATGGTTTTGTCATGGGCGAAGGAGCTGCCATGTTTGTCATTGAGCGCATGAGCCACGCAGTTGGCCGTGGTGCAAAGATCTATGCCGAGATTCTGGGAGGCAGTGCATTTGCCGAAGCCCACCATCTAACTGGCTTAGATATGGAAAGCGATTCACTCGAACATTTGATCCGCACTGCTTTAAAGAAAAGCGATCTAGGGCCAGGTGATGTGCAGTATATCAACTGCCACGGAACCGGAACCTTACAAAACGATATCAATGAAGCCCGAGGCATTCACAATGCATTTGGTGCATGGAACAATCAGACGTGTGTCAGCAGCTTAAAGTCGATGATAGGTCACTTGGTTAGTGCTTCAGGCAGTGTAGAGTTCGCGTCAACGATCTTAGCACTGCGAGACGGATATCTACCGCCAACCTCGAATCTGACCAATCTTGACCCTGCCTGTGAGATCGATTGCATTGCTAGAACAGGTCGACAAATCAAAGCACAACATGCCATGAAACTGTCTATCGCTTTTGGCGGGCATTTGGCAGCGATCACTGCCAGACGTTGGAATGATGCCGCCACAGGATTTGCCTATCCTGAAGTTCGCCGTGCTGCTTAATATTTTTCTCCTTTCTCCTGAAATCCAGGGGCTTTATCTGTGGAATTGTGTCGCAAGGCTGAGTAGAATAGATTTGCTCACTAAAATTCGATTCAACATCTCAAGGCAATACCATGGCGAGAGGCAATCAGCAGAAACTTATCACTTCTGGCGTCGGAAACCTTGTGAATCCTTACCTCTCTAGTATCTTTCAAAGAGTCGAACGAGGCCAAGATTTTCAAATGGTTGCGCAGTCAGTCGCGGTTGAAACCAAGCTCTCGGCCAAACAAGTCGCCCGATATGTACATGCCGTAATTGTTGCAGCCGAGCAGTTCGACAAATCGAATCACAAAAGTTTTGTCTGATATCACCCCTAAGTCTTGTTCTAAAAATAACTTGCGAATTTCTCGGTAATTGATTCTTGACAGTCTAGAAACCATTTTGCTATGTTCATAGGTGAAATCTATTTCATTTATGAAAGCTCTGTTGTGAATCAAGATGAAACTCCGCGATCTTTAGCGCCAAATCTTCAACGAGGATTAGGCATTTTGGAATACCTGGCCCAAAACCCAGGCGGTTCCACAGTTACCGAATTGGCCGATGCCTTGGCACTGCCAACGGCCTCGGTATTTCGCATTACCAAAGCACTGGTTGATCTTGGTTATCTGACGCGCGATCCGAGTAGTAAACGATTTTCGATCACCAACAAGTTTTTTCTTTTAGGTCAGCCACGATCATCTCAGTTGAGTCTTTCTCAATGTTCGATCGAATCGATGCGAGACATTCGCCGGGTAACCCAAGAGACAACCCAGCTTTGCTGTTTAATCGAAACGGAAATGGTGATCATCGAGCAAATACTGGCTATCCATGCTTTCAAATACTCTGGCGAACTGGGGGCCCGCTGTCCTGTTTACAGCAGTGCGCCAGGCAAGGCATTAATTGCTTTCCTTCCAGAAGCTGAGCAAGCTACATTGATTGATCAAATTGAATTTAAACACTTCACTCAAACCACCATTTCAAGCAAGCAAGAACTGCGGGATGAGTTAGCCCAAGTTCACCAGCAAGGTTGGGCCTGCGACCGAGCCGAAGGTTTGGAAGGGATTCATTGCGTGGCCGCTCCCATCTTAGATCGGCATCATTACCCAGTGGCCTCAATCACCATCACCGGCCCTTCATCGAGAATCCCCGAAACAGAGTTTGCAACAATCGGAAAAATCGTTTGCAAAGGAGCCAACAAGGCATCAGACCTATTCAACAGCTAGTAACACCAAAGTGATAACCGGTCAACGGATTGGATCTTTTACCACGAAATGCACGAACGGTTCTTCTTCGTGTGCCACTGGCATCTTGCCAGTGCGGAATTGCAAATTGACTTCACTCGTCAGCTATAATTTTGAATCGCAATGGGGCAACTTGTGTTAAGGAATTTTCAAGATCTCAAATAAAACCGTAGCCGGATTCGTAAGAATTCGGTTTTTCGTCATTGAGGGTTCTCTGAAGTCTAACGACTTCAGCTACGTTTGCTTCGTGCTTGTGATTGTGTTTTCTATCACAACATCTTGTAGGTCAGGCTGTGCCTGACGGGAATTGCTAAACCAATATTGCTTCATCGTCAGGCACAGCCTGACCTACAAAATCTAATTCATAATTCAAACCTTCTCGTCGCTTCATGTTAAATTCCATCCGGTCTTCCCGGAAAAAAAATGTGACGGCCGTCACTGTTGCTTTCGGCTGTAGAGGATTTTTCGCGCCGCCTGGAGCAACTTGCTTTTTGCTCGGTTATTCATTTTTTGGTTTTCAGAGTGCCTAGTTATTTCTCAGTCGAAGCGGCAGTATTTCAGAACTTCGATTTGCCAAAACTATACAAAAAACAAACGTGTGTCTGATGGTGATGAATCCGGACGACACTTCGAGAACAACCTCGAAACAGTTGGCAACATTAACGCAATTTTTTTGGTAGAACCGGTGGTGCCTCGTCGCAGCCTTTTGAACCACTAGCAACACGAAGCCGATTCGTGAAAATCAGCCCACATGTCAGGCCATCTACTGAGTCAGCTTGACGCCTGAACAGTCCTGCGAAGTCTTGTTCAAAATCGGCGAACAAGATTTCGCTCCAAAATATTA
>NVWB01000013.1 GCA_002733575.1 Blastopirellula sp.
CTGGCTACACGATATCGTCCCTAACGGGACTGAAAAAACTGAAAATGAAATGCTGACCTCGCGCAGAGCCGCGGAGAGAGGAAGAGCCGTGATCGCCTACGAAAACACCCGGCGTAGTGTCAATGAGAAGATCAACGTACCCAGTCCGCAAACAGGGGCAACGATTACCATATAAAGAAGCCCTAACAACGCGCCCGATCCACAAGCGCCCGTGCCAGGTGGCGGTGGTTCTTGGAAAAAAACCGAGGCATACATGAAGCTGCCATACGCGAATGGAATTCCGCCGGCGATTAACCCTGCGGCGCAACAGAGAATCAACGAACTCCAAACACGCGGTTTGGGTTTTGAACTGGTTTCTGTTGGTGATTTGTAGGGTTCTTGGTCGGTCATATTTGGGATTGAGATTGTATTTTAGTTATTGAACTAAGGGTTCAATTGATGACTCAGTGGGATTTGCTTGGGGTAAACGATACGGTTTCTCTTGTTGGTAAAGGCGAAGCCGTGCAGAGTATTTCTTTTTTACAGTGGGTGATGTAGTTTTCTTAATTGCTTCTTCTTGATATTTGATTGCGTTGTCAAAGTCACCTATTTCTGCGTATGCAGCAGCAAGAGTGTCTATTGCTTCTACGTGTCTTCCATTAGATAATTTTAATGACATTTTTGCTGATTCAACAGCTTGAGTTCCGTCTCGTAGTTCATCTTCTGGCGCACTTGACAGCAGTCGGGCTAAATAATCGTGGATTAAATAGTTGCTTGGATCTAGGCGAATTACATTTTTAAAGTCAGAGATTGCTGGTTTATATTTATGAATGGTTTGATATGCAATTGCTCTGTTTTGATAAGCAACAGCGAGTTTGGGATCATATTGAATTGTTTGAGTAAAGTCATTTATTGAATCTCCATAATCTTTGTTAAGATAATAGGCAATTCCTCGTTGGATATATAAATTAGCGTTCATCGGTTTTAATTCGATTGCTTTGGAGTAGTCCTCAATTGAAAGTGATAACTCCCCAATTGGTTCATAACATTGTGCTCTTGATTCGTAGAGTTCAAAAGTATTTGGAAAAAAACGTACCGCAACAGAAAAGTCACGAATTGCATTTTTATTGTTACCTTTGAGTTGCCAAGAGTTTCCACGTAAGTAATAGGCAGCACCGAAATCTGGATTCAATCGAATTACAGAGGTTGAATCTTGTATCGCTTGATCAAGGTTTCTAAGGATTATCCAAATGATGGCTCTCTTATGATAGGAGAGCACACTAAGTGCGCTCTTCGGGTCTATTTCTATCACTTTAGAGAAATCTGCCAACGCTTTCTGATATTCCTTTTTTTCTTTTAATATAACACCACGAAAATAGTACGCTTTCAGATTCGTCGGATTGAGTTGAATTGATTTTGAAAAATCGATAGTCGCGTTTTCAAGTTTGCCCTTTAATAGATATGTATATCCACGATGATAGATCGCTACTTCATTATTGGGATCAAGTTTGATAGCATCCGAATAATCAATGATTGCTTTGTCATATTGACCTTGTTCATGCAATTCATTTCCGCGAGTGAGAAATTCTTCAGCGGTTTGGGGTTCAGCGGAAAAGGCTTCTGTCGAAATAATAGACACAGCCAATAACACGATGATGTAGTATCGAACTGTATTTCTAATTGGATCATTATTCATAAAATCTAATCTCGATCTACGTTTTGTATTAATTGTTAGAGTCACCACATCTCCCACCCAACAAGCCACCATTATAGCCCTCAAAACTACCCGTGTCGTGGGCCAAATTCCCAATCTGCAATCCACCATCTATGGAATATAATTCCCCGCAAACAGGCCTTCTAAAACCTGCTAAGGAAAAATAAACGCCGTTCTGCGGATTTCCACACTCGCTTTTTTTTTATTTTCTGCTAGACTACAGACATATTCCAAGCGGTGTTTTGGGCCAATTAACGGGTTGTTGGAGCGTGTCTCTGGCGAACTCGTTTTTTCGTATAGCGACCCAAAAACTGCTTATTGTGAAACTTGCCCCCATTGTCCCGCCTTAGGCAAGCTTCAACCCACCGTAGGGCTCTTTCTTCCCGCTGCCGAGGCTTTTCGCTTGGCACCCGGTGAAAAACGGCCCGTTGGCGAGGACCGAGTGAAAGCGAACGCTTTTGCTGACAGATGGCCGCCTGGTGTGATAATTTCAGAAATAAATTGATTGATATAGATTGAGTCGCTAGCGGTGTAAAGCGGCATTCCAAATGTAGTAAAGAGGTAGTGAGAACAGAATGATTGAGTTGTTGATTAAGCGAGATATTAACCTAAAAAATGAAATTCTATCAGGCCTGACCGTGGCCTTGGCATTAGTGCCTGAAGCGGTGGCCTTTGCGTTTGTCGCAGGCGTTGATCCTTCAGTCGGTCTATGGGCCGCCTTCTTTGTCGGCTTCATCACGTCAATCCTCGGCGGACGACCAGGCATGATCTCAGGTGCTACCGGAGCCATGGCCGTGGTAATGACCGCCTTCGTGGTTCTCTATGGTTTGGAATTTCTACTGGCCGCTGTGATTTTGTGCGGCGTGATTCAAATAGTTTGTGGTCTGCTGAAGGTCGGAAAGTTTGTTCGCCTGCTGCCGCATTCGGTGATGCTCGGGTTCGTCAACGGTTTGGCCATTGTGATTGGCTTGGCTCAGTTTGAACAACTGCGGGAAAACCATCACGTAGTATTCGATGAAGTCGGTCAGACGTTTGGCATTCATGGCGATTGGATGAGCACCAGCACGATGTTGATTTCGCTGGCATTGATTGGGCTGACCATGGCCATAATTTACTTCATGCCGAAGCTGACCAAAGCAGTACCAGGCACGCTGGTTGCCATTGTCGCCGTGACGTTGTTGGTTCAGTTTACGCCCATCCCATCGGTCACCGTTCAAGACACGATAACACACATGGATGGTGTTTCCGCGGAAAAGGCCGAGAAGACTCGGATGTTTGAAGCCGAAAAACAATCACTGGTCTACTCGAACGTGAACCCTCGAGGGCACGAAATTGCAGAGAGTAAATTAGTCGATATTCCTAAAACCGAAAACAGCCGCAAAGCTGGAGTCTTCGCAATTCCAAACATTCCCTTCACCTTTGAAAGCTTGGGCATCATCTTCGGTTTAGGTTTGACACTCGCTTCAATCGGGTTAATCGAATCGTTGATGACACTCACATTGATTGACGAACTGACTGAGACCCGCGGTTCGAGCAATCGCGAATGTATTGGGCAAGGAATCGCCAATATGGTTTCTGGCTTGTTTGGCAGCATGGGCGGTTGTGCCATGATTGGGCAATCGATGATCAACATTCGTTCCGGCGGGCGTCATCGATTATCGGGCATAGCAGCGGCCTTGTTCCTGTTGTCGTTCATCATGATTGGCCCTTTGAAGACAGCCATCGGCATGATTCCTGTGCCTGTCTTGATCGGCGTGATGTTCATCGTGGTCATCGCTACGTTTGAATGGACCAGCTTACGATTGTGGAACAAAATTCCGAAGAGCGATTTCCTGGTAATTGTTGCCGTATCGGTAATCACAGTGATGGCCGACTTGGCGATTGCCGTCGCTTCTGGCGTGGTGATCTCGGCTCTGGTCTTCGCCTGGAAAAAATCACAACGAATTCAGGCCAAAGTGAATGAAGAAAACGGCGTGAAGAGATACGAACTGAGTGGTCCTTTGTTCTTCGGAGCGGTTACTTCGTTCAAAGAGATCTTCACCCCGGCAGAAGACCCTGACATGATCAATATCGAGTTCAAGAACTGTCGCGTCTACGATCACTCGGCCTTGGAAGCGATCAACGGTATATGTGCCAAGTATCGTGAGTTGGGCAAAAAGGTCAAGCTACAACATCTGTCAGAAGATTGCCAGAAGATCTTGGCGAAAGCCGATACGTTTATGGAAATTGAGTTTGACGATGAAGATTATGATATCGCCCAATAAGCGATGT
This sequence comes from Blastopirellula sp., assembly GCA_002733575.1. GTDB lineage: Bacteria > Planctomycetota > Planctomycetia > Pirellulales > Pirellulaceae. The sequence goes on from NVWB01000013.1 coordinate 3,965, forward strand.
GAATTGATCTGCTCAGAGATATAAATAAAACCTTGCCTGCCAGAATTTAATAACTGGCAGGCAAGGTTTTTTGTGCTTATTCGGCCGCTGCATCTTCGGCCGGACCGTAGTCATACATGCGATAGGTCTTGGTCCGTTTGGCTCCACCACGTTCCAGCGAAGACCGAGAGAGATGGTTGCTTTCCAATACCCAAGAGAACTCGACTTCTTTGATTCCCCACGCTTTGAGGTCAGGCACAAGTCGATCAAGAATCACCAAGCCAATGCCCCAACGCTGGTACTCCGGCACGACATTGGCACTTAGCAGTCGCAGACGATCAATCTTCTTTCGGTTCCAAAGCAGGCGAATAAAACCAAACGGGAAGAGTTTGCCATCGATTAATTTGATGCGAGGATTATAGTCTAAAAGCCCAAAGACCGAACCGATCACTTTGCCATCAATTTCACAGATGGTGGTCAACTCGGGGATGATCAGTTGCTTGAGCCCTTTGCTGGAATGTTCCATCTCGGCCTCAGTCATTGGGACAAAGCCCCAGGTGCCTACCAGTGATTTGTTGTAAACATCTAAGAAGGACCGGACGTCTTTGTCAAAGTTTTTTTTATCGAACCTGCGTAACTGCACATCAAAACGGCGTTTGGATTCATCGGCAATGAACTTGAGTTTGGGATCGAGCGTTTCGAGCATATCGATATGCCCCCAAAACGCGTACATGTCTTCGACTTTGCGGAAGCCATAGTCTTCTAGCAGCTTGGGGTAATAGCTAGGGTTGTAGGTCATCATGAACATCGGCGATTCATCAAACCCATCGACCAACATACCGCATTCATGATTCAACGAAGGATTGGCAGGCCCTCGCACTTGTTCGATTCCATGCTCTTTGAGCCAAGCTCTGGCGGTATCAAACAGGGCGCCACAAACTTCTTGATCGTTAATGCACTCGAAGAAACCGAAGAAGCCGCGGTTCTCTTTGTAACGCTCGTTGTGATCTTTATTAATCAAGGCCGCAACACGACCGGCCACTTTGCCATCTTTGAGGGCGATGAATGTTTGAATTGGGTTGTTGTCGTAAAACGGGTGCGGATCGTAGTTCAACATCTCTCGATGGTTTTGTCGCAGCGGCGGAATCCAAAGGGGATCGCCTGCGTAGAGTTCCCAGGCAAACTGCATGAACTGCTTCTGTTGGCGTTTGTTTTCTACCGCGACAATCGAAATCTCTGGCATGGTGGCAGTTCCGCGTTTGGTGCAATGAGGTGGAGGCAAAAGGGTGCAATTTATCTTAACTTGAAACACCCTGTTCTTCTAAATCGGAAGATTCAAGCTATCAAGACTGTGATTTCTAGGTTTCGTGTGCGTTCCTTGCTGATTCATCATCGCAGTCGCCCTCTTAATCGATACAACTGTTTTATGCTACTTTCTAGATGGCCTGCAATGGTCAATTTGGCATGAGATTGGAATTAACCGGTTCTCCCTGCTTGCGAAAAGTGGAGAAATGCCTAGTTTAGGGTTTAGAGAAAACTGAACGATCATTGCGAAAGGATACTCCCATGTCTGAAACAAAAATTCGCGTCCGAGATAACGGCCCTTTTCTGGTAGAAGGCCCCATCACGTTAGAAGATGCTGCTGGCAACTCGTACACCGTGGATAAACCAACCATCGCACTCTGCCGTTGTGGCCACTCAAAAAATCGCCCATTTTGCGATGGTGCGCATAGCAAATGCAACTTCGAGTCTAGCGAACGTGCCAGTTAGGCAGGGCTTATTAGTTAGACAGGGCTTACTGCTAGGCAAGTATTGGAGTCTGTAACTGGTGCTTTTTTCGCCTGTCGTTGGTCGATTCTATCGAAGACAATCCATCGACAGGTTTTCCCCAGCAACAGTCGTTACTTCAGCAGCAATTCTGAAATCGAAAACAGTTGCAGGGACTTGAGTTACGCCAATTGTTTGATGTAATTCTCCGGTTTTCGAGTTCAATTTCCTGGTCGAGCTTACCTGCTGCTCATAGAATCCTTCCCACATCAATCGAGTTGCCTGGCAAACGATTGTGATATGAATTGATTCAGCGCATTTCAACAGGAAACGAACGACATGGAAGATCAACCCATCGAAGATACCACCTCTGAAACTACAGCCGAAGCTACTACTGCCGAGACTATAGAAGTAGAAACTACTACAGCTGAAACTACTGCCGAAACTCCAGCAGCAGATGCCACAGCAGAAACTGTACCCGCCCCTCAGATCGAAGATCAACAGGAAGTTGAACTCACCGAAGAGCAACTTGCGGCCCTAGAAACAGCATCACAGCCGTATGTTGGCCGCTGGAACAGCGTCGTAAGTACCACCAACTGGGAAAAAGGCCGCATCATTCAAGAGTGGCGATCTGCTCTACAAGAAGAAGAAAATGTTCCAGCCACTGAATTTTCAGACGAAGCTTGGAGCAAACGCGTTGGCTGTGTCACCGGGCAGCATGTAGGCCGGTTGCGTCGCGTCCACGAACGCTTTGGCGATGTCAAAGACAAATTTGACAAGCTATTCTGGAGCCATTTTCAAGCGTCGCTCGATTGGAACGATGCCGAAATGTGGTTAGAAGGTGCCGTGCAAAATAAATGGTCGGTTTCCAATATGCGAAATAATCGCTGGGAAACGATGGGCAAGCTCGAAAGTGATCGACCCAACGAAGCCGACATTATCGTCGCTGAATTGGATGAAGACTTCGAAGCAGGCTCGAATACTCCTGGCGATATCACAGGCACCGTTGGCAACATGGACCCACCAAGTGGCGTGCCGGTTCCTGAGGGAGCAGACTTCGGCGATGAAGATCACCAAGGTGTGGCCCGCGAAACGAGTGGTGAGACCGAATACGAAGTCGATGCCGACCCTGCGAGTTTAATCAAACCGTTTGCCGAAATTGGCCAACTGCCCGAAGACGTTTTGGAAGCATTCGATGCCTTCAAACTGGCCGTATTGAATCACAAAGCGGCAGGATGGCAAGAAATCAAACTGGAAGAAATGGTCGGTTGTTTAGAGTCATTAAAGGTTCTAGCTCAAGCACCCAGCGGATTGCCAAAAACGGTAACCGTTGCGGAAAAGATTGAAGATCAACCAGAAAGTTAATTGATTGGGTAGCCCAGTTTGCTCGCAAACTGGGCTACCCGTGCTTCACATAAACTTCCTAGTAATATAACCGCAAATCTTGTTCAATCATAAAAGGCTCTCATTTGAGGGCCTTTTATTTTGCGCATAGATATTGAATCTTGCGGTGTTTTCTTGCCATAGTATGCTACATTTAAGTATGTCTATGACCTCTTGAATGGGAAACTTTTATGCCGAAGCTCAACTGGCAGTCTGAGTTATCTAGCGAGATCAATCGCCTGGAGCCGCGATTGATTGAGTTGCGGCGTGAGTTGCATCAAAACCCGGAACCTTCAGGCGAGGAATATAAAACCAGTCTAACTATTTACCAAGCACTCAGTGAACTGGGTTATCAAGTTCGCATGGGTTCTGAAGGTCGCGGTGTCATCGCAGACTGGCCCGAAGAATCAAAAAATCAACCTGCGGTTTATTTGGCGTTACGCGCAGATATTGATGCCCTGCGAATTCATGATAAAAAACAGGTGCCCTATCGTAGCCAATGCGAAGGCCTGATGCACGCTTGCGGTCATGATGCCCACACGGCCCTGGTGTTTGGAGCGTTGGCTGCACTGAAAAAATTGAATGAAAAGAACGCACTGCCTTGGCCGATTCGTGTGCGGGGGATTTTTCAACCGGCGGAAGAAACGTGCGAGGGCGCCAAAATGATGATCGATGTAGGTGCCTTAGAAAACGTGGGTGGTATTTTGGCAACCCACATGGACCCTGGGCTTTCTTACGGAAAAGTGGGCATTCGCAAAGGTGCGTTGACCGCCAGTTGCGACAGTATCGTGTTTAATATCTTTGGTAGCAGTGGGCACGGGGCGCGTCCGCATGAAGCGAATGATCCGATTGCGGCTGCGGCCCAGTTGATCAATGCCCTCTATCTTTCGATCCCTCGCGTGACCGACACGCAAGATGCCGTCGTGTTAAGCTTCGGTAAAATTGCCGGGGGACAAAACTCGAACGTGATTCCCGAAACAGTTTCGCTTGAGGGAACCTTACGCACGCTTGACCCTAAAGTTCGTGAAACTACGATTGCTCATATTAATCGAATCGCAGCAGGAATTGGGCAAGCGACAGAAACCAAGATTGAAATGAAAATCGATTTGGGAACCGATGCCGTGATTAACAACAAGGTGATGAATGGGTTTCTCAAACAGGCATGCATTGAAGTAATGGGGCCTGAAGCCGTTCACAAAATTCCACGTGCCAGTATGGGCGGCGAAGATTTTTCCTTCTACTTAAACCATGTGCCTGGCGCGATGATTCGATTGGGTTGCACTAGACCTGATGCGACCGAGCGGCATATGCTACACAGCACCCTGTTTGATATTGACGAGCGCGTGCTTAAAAACGGAGCCCAATTGTTGGCCAGCGCGGTCATTCGTGCTTTTGATGCAGACGAGCCTTGGTTGAAAAACCAGCAGGCTGGGGACTCTGGCAACTGGAGTATCTAACTCACATTTTCGGCAAACAATGGAAAGCGATCAACCATGAGTGTCTTGCGATTTAACTCGAACGAAACGCCTTCGTTAGGAATTGAGATCGAGCTTGGAATTGTCGACGAGCAAACGCTGGATCTATCCAGTTCGTGTCAAGCTATACTTGATAACCTGCCCCCTTCGTTAGCTGGCCTGCTCAAGCCGGAATTAATGCAATGCTGCGTTGAAATTAACACAGGCGTCTGCAAAACCGTGGGCGAAGCCGAGATCGACTTGCGTGCGAAAATTCTTGCGTTAGAAGGCGTAACCGATTCGCTCGGCTTACGCTTATGGTGGGGCGCCACACATCCATTTGGGAAATGGGGAAATCAACAAGTGACGCCCAATCAACGCTATCTGGATTTAGTGGAACTGCTGCAAGAGATGGCCCGGCGTTTAGTCACCAATGGCCTGCATGTGCATGTTGGTGTAGATTCTGGCGATAAAGCGGTGATGATTTGCGACCGTATTATGCAACACTTGCCGTTGATTTTATCACTAACTTGCAGCAGCCCTTATTGGGAAAACCGAGACACCGGTCTCTCTTCCCATCGCAGTAAAATCATGGAAGGTTTACCCACCGCGGGGCTGCCAACCTTGATGCGTAACTGGAGTGAATACGTGTGGCTGGTGAATCACATGGAAGATACTGGGTTCATCAACACGATTCGAGAAATCTGGTGGGACGTTCGACCCCATCATAGCTTCGGCACGGTCGAAGTTCGCGTTTGTGATATGCCTGGGAACTTAGAAGATGTGTTGGCAGTCGCCGCGATGATTCAATGTTTGGTCAAAGCACTCTCCGATCAAATCGACCATGGGGCTTACCAACATGATTGCCACCCGATGATGGTTCGGCAAAACAAATGGAGAGCGGCTCGTTTTGGAACCGAGGCCCAGTTAGTGAATTCTTATACCTACGAAGTCGAATCGGTTTCAAAATCAGTCCAGCGCTTGATCGAAATGCTAGAGCCAACCGCTATAGAACTTGGCTGCTTAGATTATCTAAAAGAAACCCAACGCATCGCCGACAGCCCAAGCTGGGCCGCCCGGCAACGAGAGATACTAGCAGCCACCGGTGACCCGACCGAAATTGTCAGACGCCTAACCAAGGTTTCGCGTCTTTCGAGTTGATCTTTCAAACCGGGTGGCATCGATGACGATTCTGGAGTTGGCTCTGCTTCGGGATCAAATGTGTTCGGAACGTCGACGGCGCGGTCACCCAATCATTTGCGGCTTGAAGTAGTTGTTAGGTTGATACGATTGTAGCTGGGGAAGAATCTATGCTTTATTGGGCAGAAAATGTAGCCACTTCGCCCATTTTTGGCTGCGAACATGGCTCAGCCCTGTCTCATAACTTGCCGTACGCTTCTCGCTTTGGTAGTCTGGATGGGTTCTCATTGCCTTGCGATAGACGATAGTAAACAACTTGAATTGTTGAGACGTGTTTGATTACCAATCGCTCTCGATTGCGTAGCTTTGCGATTCGATAAAAATAGACCTCCTCAAACTGAAACCACTTGCTGTGGATACTCATAAAAACGATCTACTCTCGCCAGAGTCGGTTGCCGATCTCGAAAAGATTCGCGTTCGCGGGGCTAGAGTTCATAATCTAAAAAACGTCGACATCGACATCCCTAGAAACCAACTGGTGGTGCTGACCGGCCCTAGTGGAAGTGGCAAAAGTTCACTGGCGCTCGATACGTTGTTCGCAGAAGGCCAGCGGCAATATATCGAAAGCTTGTCGACCTATGCACGTCAGTTTCTCAATCAAATGGAACGACCTGACGTTGATCTGATTGATGGGTTGCAGCCCACAATATGTATTGACCAACGAACCGGCAGTCAAAATCCACGAAGTACCGTTGCCACGGTGACCGAGATTTACGATTACCTGCGGTTGTTGATGGCCCGGCTAGGTCAGCCTTATTGCTGGAAATGTGATGAACCGATTTCCCAGCAAACGGCCGAACAGATTCAAGACCGATTGCTCGACTTGCCTGAAAATACCAAGCTGATGTTACTGGCTCCGCTAGTGCGTGGACGTAAAGGGGCTCATAAAGAAGTCATCGACAAGATTCGCAAAGCAGGTTTATTGCGTGCCCGAGTCGATGGCGAAGTCTATGAGTTGGAAAATATTCCTGAACTCAATATCCGAAAAAACCATACGATAGAAGCGGTCGTGGATCGGATTATTATCCGTGATGGTCTACGCGCCAGGATGGGCGATTCCACCGGTTTGGCACTGAAGCTAAGCGAAGGGAGTTTGGTTGCCTGTTATCTTGATACCGATATCGTCGATAAGAAAAACCCGAAAGGAACTTGGGTCGATGAAGTTTACAGTACCGAACTGGCATGTACTTCGTGTAACTTGAGTTTTATTGATATCGAACCACGGACGTTCAGTTTCAACAGCCCTTATGGTGCTTGCCCTGTATGTGAAGGACTCGGCGCTAGTGAAGAATTTGACCCTGACTTGGTGGTGCCAGATGCTTCGCTTTCAATTGCCGATGGAGCGATTGCTCCTTGGAAGTTCCTAACCCCGGCCACGTTGAAAAAACATGAGGAAGAGATTGAACCTTTGCTGACAAAAAGCAAGGTGGACTTCTCCACTCCGTTTGAAGAGATTCCAGAATCGGTACGTGAGAAACTGCTGCAAGGGAATACGAAAAAGTTTCTAGGCATTCTGCTGATGCTCGAAAAAGAGTATGCCACCACCAAGCGTAAAAAACGGCAAGACCAACTCGCCACTTTTCGTGCCGAGGTGATTTGCCACGGCTGCAAAGGTTCACGACTTCGGCCAGAGGCAATCTCGGTGCGTGTGGCCGACAAGTCGGTGCATGACATCACCCAGATGAACATCAGCGAAGCGTACGAGTTCTTCAGCAAATTGGTTTTCGAAGATTACGAACTGTTAATCGCCGAACCGATTTTGCGAGAGATCATCAAACGGCTTGAATTTCTGGAAAAAGTCGGCGCCAATTATCTAACGCTGGACCGATCAGCCGATACGCTGAGTGGAGGCGAACTACAACGGGTTCGCTTAGCAACTGGGATCGGCAGTGGCTTAGTAGGTGTTTGTTACATTTTAGATGAACCATCGATTGGGTTGCATCCGCGTGATAACCGGCGATTGATAGAAGCACTGACCGACTTGCGTGATCAAGGCAACTCGGTATTGGTCGTCGAACACGACGAAGCGATGATGCGGGAAGCAGACCGCTTGATTGACATCGGACCAGGTGCAGGTGACTTCGGCGGAAACATTGTGGCCGAAGGCACGCCGGCAGAAGTTCAAGCCAATGTGAATTCAATTACCGGCGACTATTTAAGCGGTCGCAAGAAAATTGAATACCCGAAACAACGTCGTCGGATTGCCAAAAGTCGGGCCATTACAATCGACGGAGTATCGACCAACAATCTCAAAGATGTATCGGCCATGATTCCGCTGAATGTGTTGGTCTGCATCACAGGCGTTTCGGGAAGTGGTAAAAGTTCGTTGATCAACGAGACGTTTGGACCTGCATTGCTACGACGATTAGGGTTCCCTTCTGCCAAACCGGGCATACATAAAAGCTTGCGTGGGGCCAATTTGATTGACAAGGTGATTCCCATTGATCAATCGCCGATTGGACGTACCCCTCGCAGTAACGCGGCCACGTATACCGGCGTGTTCGATGAAATCCGCAAGGTGTTTGCTGGAACCCGTCAAGCCAAACAGTATGGCTACAACACCAGCCGATTTAGTTTCAACGTCAAAGGCGGACGCTGCGAAGATTGCCAAGGCCAGGGACTACAGAAGATTGAAATGAATTTCCTGCCAGACTTGTTTGTCACTTGCCCTACGTGCAGAAGAGCCCGGTTTAATCGACAGACATTGCGAGTACGTTATAAAGAGAAGTCGATTGCCGATGTGTTGGATATGCCGATTCGTGACGCGGTTTCCTTCTTCGAGAATGTGCCGAATGTGCATCGCGTATTGAAAAGTTTAGACGATGTTGGGCTCGGCTATTTATCACTCGGTCAGCCGAGCACCACGCTCTCTGGCGGCGAGGCCCAGCGTATCAAACTGGCGACTGAACTATCGAGAGTCGATACCGGTTCGACCTTATATTTATTGGATGAACCCACCACCGGATTGCACTTTGAAGACATCCGCCGCCTGCTGAACGTACTCAGCAAATTGGTAGACAAAGGCAATACCGTGGTAGTGATTGAACATAATTTAGATGTGATCAAATATGCGGATTGGCTGATTGATCTAGGACCAGAAGGTGGTCAAGCTGGTGGGCATATTATCGCAACAGGTACGCCAGAACAAGTGGCAGAAAACCCCGATAGTTTCACCGGACAGTTCTTGAAGCCACTGCTAAACGGCAGTGCAGAGACCTCGCAAGACGAAAGCGATATCGAAGACGCTGAAAACACGGACAAGGAAGAAACCCATGAGTGAAGTAAACAATAATTTAGAAGTGGCCATTTTCGGTGGCGGTTGTTTTTGGTGTACCGAGGCCGTGTTCTCAGAACTAAAAGGCGTGCAATCAGTCACGTCTGGCTACATCGGTGGCAAATCGGAGAATCCAACCTACGAACAAATCTGCACAGGGCAATCAGGCCACGCCGAAGTGATTCGCATCGAGTTCAATCCACAACAGATTTCGTTTGAGACCCTGCTTGATATCTTCTTCCAAACCCACGACCCGACCACACTCAACCGACAAGGGGCCGACACCGGAACCCAATACCGCTCGTCGATCTTCTACAACAACGAACAACAAAAAGACCAAGCCGAACAGTTTATAGAACAGCTTGATGCCAATAACGCCTTTGCGAGCAAGGTAGTCACCGAAGTTACAGCTGCGACTACGTTCTACCCTGCCGAAGGATATCATCAGAATTATTTTGCGCTGAACCCCAACCAGCAATACTGCGCGATGCTGATACCGCCCAAGATTGATAAGCTGAAGAAATTGTTTGGTGATAAGTTGCGTGGGTAGATTTCAGAAGACCAAGAATACTGCTCAAAAGAGTTCGCCGAAGCAGGCCCAGAAGCGAGCGAAACTTCTGAGCCTGAGTAAGTTCTTTACTTCTCGAAGCAGTAAAGCGTATCGACTGATTTCAAATAAATTTGATTTCCGGCAACCGCTGGTGAAGCTTGGAACTCGGTGTCGAGTTCGCTCACGGCCACTTCTTCGTACTCGTCTTTCGCTTTGAAGACCGTGATTTTTCCTTCTTGGCTAAAGCTGTAGATGTTATCGGCGGCCATGAATAACGAGGCCCGATAATTACCGCCCACACGTTGCTGCCAAATGAGTTCGCCGGTTTTGGCATTCAGGCAAGTGGCCACCCCTTTGTCTTCGATCATAAACATCAGGTCTCCCTTAATGATTTGCGAAGGGCGTTTGGGGGCACCTTTGGCCATGTTCCAGACAACGCTGCTGTCGGTAATATCGCCGGTCCCTTCCGGCTTGACGGCAATCAACGAATACTCGCCTGATCCGGCGGAAATATAAACCAGCCCATGTTGATAGAGCGGTCGGGCGGCTGCGTTCATTCCACCATGTCGAACTCGCCACAGTACATCGCCGGTGGCAGGGTCGTAGGTGATCGTTTCCACCGCACTGGGCATTACTACTTGGCGGCGGCCTTTGTGTTCGAGAATCGTGGCGGTGCTGTAGGCCTTTTTGCGGTCTCCGTTGTCGGTTCCATAGTCGATGTCACGATCTTTTTTCCAAACGGTCTTGCCGGTCTTTTTGTCGAGTGCCAGTGCGAACTGGTAGTCGTAGCCATCGTAGGCCACGTACAAGTTCTTGTCATCGATCACTGGAGATGAGCCTGGCCCTCGCCAATGATCACACTCGATGTCGCGGCGTTCCCATAGTTTTTTTCCGGTTGCGGTATCAACACAAGTCGTTCCATAGCTACCGAAGTGTAAATAGATGCGTCCTTCTTCAATGGCTGGTGTGCAAGAAGCGTAGCTGTTAGTTTTTTCTCGATAACGGGGTTCTGCATTTTCGAAGACCAGCAGATCATGAATCACTTTGCCAGTCATGCGATCTAAGCATATCGCAAACATTTGCTTGCCATCTTCGGTCGCATTGGTAATCCAAAGTTGGTTGCCCCAGATGACTGGCGAAGAATGGGCCTTGCCTTTGAGTGGCAGTTTCCATTTGAGGTTCTTCTCAACATCAAACTCAACCGGCAAGTCTTTCGCGGTCGAGATACCATCTCCGTTGGAGCCACGGAATTCGGCCCAGTTTTCATCGGCAACACAGAAAGAAGCAGTGACCAATGTCAGTAGTAGGCACAACAGGGATTTCATCAGGTGGGTACTCCAGAGAGAGATGGTAGGCAAAGATCGGCTTGGAAAAGTGGGAAAGTCATTATACCGCAGACTTGTACCATTATGAATCAGTAGGCATCAATGCGTCAACTCTTCACCACAGATTAGTCAACCGGGCTACGCAAGTAGCGATTTCTCGGTAAAATGGCAGTTACAACCCACTGTAATCACTCGCTGATCATAAGAACCAGAATACTTGTACTATGAATTTTGCAGCCCTAATTTTCGACTGTGATGGCACTTTGGCCGATACCATGCCTGCACATTACATTGCCTGGCAGCGGACGATGGACAAATATGGCATCGAGTTTAGCGAAGATCGGTTCTATTCGATGGGTGGAAAACCATCGGATAAGATCATTGAAATCCTGTCAGCAGAGCAAGGGCTTCAGCTAAACGTCCCTGCGGTTGCCAAAGAAAAAGAACAGTTCTTTATAGATAATCTTGATTCGATTGAACCAATACATGCGGTGACTGAGATCGTACATGAATACCATGGCAAGATACCGATGGCCGTAGCAACCGGCGCCATGCGTTGGGTGATGGATTTGACCCTGCAACAAATTGGGCTCGATGGCATGTTTGATGCCAGTGTGGCATCCGAAGATACCGAACTACACAAACCGCATCCCGATGTATTTTTAGAAGCCGCACGACGGTTGAATGTTGACCCGACTAAATGCCGGGCTTATGAAGACGCCGTGTTTGGGGTGGAGTCTGCCGAGCGTGCTGGCATGGATGTTGTTGATATCACTACTTTTTTTACACCACGACGGATTACTCCCTAGTCCTAAAATTACTATGCCCGCTATTTACCAACATCGACTGACCGTTGTTCCTGAGAACATTGACGTGCAACAGCATGTCAATAATCTTGTCTACTTGCGCTGGATGCAAGATGCCGCAGTGGCCCATTCACGCGAACAAGGATGGGGCCGTGAAGAGTACGAAAAGCTCGGCTGCGGTTGGGTCGTTCGCTCGCATCAGATCGATTACGCTTTGCCGGCGTTTGAAGGCGATAAAATCTTGGTACTCACCTGGCTTTGTGAATTTCGTAAGGCAACTTGTGTGCGTCGCTATCGAATTTTGCGTGAAGAAGATAGCGTTTTACTGGCGCATGCTGAAACAAGCTGGGCCTTTATTAACATGCAAAAACGTCTTCCATCTCGGATTCCGGCCGAAGTTCTCGATTCTTTTCAGTTAGTGACAGGCGACCAGCAGCCGTCGTAATCACTGCAACTGATACGACTTATGCGATTCCATCGGTGGCCAGTGGCAATTATTCGCACGCAAGATTTCCTCTCAAAAATACCGCGTTTTTTTGGCCTTTGCTGGAATGAGTTCGTATACTGAAGTAGGCAGGTATCTCTATGCACAAACCCTAAATTCAAGACGGAAGCCAGTTTGCACGATTCTATTTTCAAATTGACGATAACTCTCGCAGCGATTTTAGTTCTGTCGCTGTCTGCCCAGGCTGACTTATTCAAGTTGACCAGCGGCGGGCAAATCGAAGGTGAACTAGTCAATCTTCGAGAAAACCCGCGTATCTCGTATGTCGTAAAAACCGAGGCGGGTCAAATTACTTTGCCGCGTGCCACGGTAAAACAAGTGATCGAAAAGTCAGCAGCCGAAAAGGACTACGAAGCGATTCTGCCCCAACTAAAAAACACGATAGAAGACCACTTAAAAATGGTCGAGTGGTGTCGTGCCAATCGAGTGGAAGAAAAGCGAGTCCTGCACTTGCAAGAAGTTATCCGCTTAGACCCTGATCATGAAAAAGCACGAGATGCACTAGGGTACACACAGCATCGTGGTCAATGGATCATCCGCGATGAGTGGATGAAACAACAGGGCTACGTTCGATTTCGCGGTCGATGGATGTTCAACGAAGATGTCGTAATGCTCCAACGCCTTGAACTGATCAAAGAGCAAGAAATTACCTGGCGGAAGCGATTAAAAACCTGGCTGTCGAATCTTCGCAAAGGGGGATCACGATCTCTCGAAGCGCAGAAAGAGATTCCTAGAATTAAAGATCCTCTGGCAGGTAAAATTCTGATTGAGCTGGTCGAAAAAGAAAAGAACGAAAAGGTGAAGGTGCTCCTAATCGAAGCCTTGTCTAATCTCGAAATTGGTTCCGTGACATTCACCCTGGCAAAACTGGCTATGGGAGACCCGTATGCTTCGGTACGAGACCAAGCCACAATTGCCTTAGAAAATCGTGATAACCGAATTGCTGTCGGCTACTTGGTTCAGCAATTGAGGAGCCCTCTTAATTCAACGGTCAACCGGAGTGCGGTTGTGCTGGGAAGATTAAAGCCGGTTGCGGCTACCGTTCCATTAATGGACGCACTGGTGACTTCGCATAAGTATCAAGTAACCCAAGGCGGGATACCAGGTCAAACCAGCGCAGGATTTGGAAACGACGGAAGTGGTGGAATGACTTTTGGCACGCCTAAGGCCAAAATCATTACTCAAGCTCACCAGAATGATGCGGTGCTGTCGGCGTTATTAAATGTCGTCGAAAGCGAGGTCAACTTCCGGTTTGACGAATCAAGTTGGAAACTCTGGCACGCCAACAAAAAAGTCCCGCTCGATGTCGATCTCCGACGAAACGAGTAAGGTCATTGGGCTGAATGGCCTAAAGTCTCTTGCTTTATCTACGACAAACCCCACTCTGCGAACAGGTCATCGGCTAGGTCTGCTTGATCTTGATTAGAAATTCGCGAGCTGAATGAGCTTTCACTTACGGCAGCTAATTCGAGCAGTCGTTCGTCCTCGGTCAGTAGTTCATACTCGGCAGACCACAGGGCGTCGAGTTCATAGGGTGTGTTCAGCGGTTCAAGATTTTCGATTGTCTTTTCAATGCTGCGAATCGGTTCGGCTTCTAGCATCGGGGTTGTTGTGAATTTTCTCTGTAGGTCAGGCTGTGCCTGACGCGAATTGAAAACCGGTTCTGCCATCACGTCAGGCACAGCCTGACCTACGAAGATTGAAGCAAAGTTTTCATCAACAACCGGCTGGCCTTCTAGCATCAAACCAACAGCTTCACCCTCTATGATGGTCGGGAATGAAATCGTTTTACCATCACCTTTGGCGTAGCCGAAGTGATTGACCAAACGTGCAAGATCGGACAAACCAACGCTACCGTTTTGGTCAAAGTCAGATCGGTAGGCCAGGTCACTGTTGGTGGTTGATTGGCCAAACGCATTGACCAACATCGACAAGTCAACCAAGCCAACTCGGTCGTCGTCGTTGATGTCGTAAGGGACTGCTTTGATGGTGGTGGATGGTGTTGCCGCATTCGTAGCAACGAGAGGAGTATTGATATTTTTCAATGTGATGGAAGATTGTTCCATCACAGGTAGAGTCACATTGGATTCATCTGAATATACACCGCTAACATTGGCAACCGCCATGGAACTTGCTGGAACTCTAGCCACCAGAAACGGACTGCCAATGCCCAAGTCAGGATTACTGCCATCAAGGGTTCCACTAATAATCAACTGGCCAGGGAACAACCCGTGGGCCAAGTTGATAATGCCGGCCCCTTTTTGAATGTTGGCCAAATCAAGATTGATCAGAGAAGTATCAAAATCAAGTGTGAACTCAACATTGGTAATCGGTTGCGGTGTCTCAGAACTCACTTGGGTGTAGACTTCAATAAAGTAATCTTGCCACTCATGAACTACGCTCATACTGTATGGAACTGCCGCCACACTTCCATCGGCATTCGTGGTCGTTGGCATGGTGACCACAGCCATGTCATACCAAGCCGTCGCTTCAATAGAAACCAAGTAATCCTCAACTTCACCATCATCAGCAAGTCCCGAAGGAGATAGTCCACCGGCAGAACTTAAGCGGAAGCGGGCATACGTGTTGCCTAGCTCTGCATCACTGGGAACAGTGAACTCGACTTGGTTTACGCCTGAGACAACAGGTTCACTTGCATAAATTTGTTCGCCTGTATCGTCCCAGTCTCCATCCTGATTAAAATCAATCCAGGCATCTAAGTAGACCGTACCTAGTGCATTCTGAACATCGACATCTATGGTTGCGACGGTATCTATTAAGAACTGGGGAAGAGAAATACCGTCTTCATCACCCCCATCTCCCTGTGCATCAATAGTAGGCACACCATCGGTTTCACTATCTCTTGTGTTACCTAATCTTGGGCCAACGACATAGTGCATTGCCCCGTTATCAACATCTAAAGTAGGGTAACTGTCAGGTGCATCACCAAAGTCTATTCCTGTGTGTTGATCTCCCACTCTTACACGACCACTTCCTTCAGTTAGAAATCGAGCGTAGTAGGTTCTATTCACATCATCTGCAACGATATCAGTTAGACCTGAATTACTTGATTCACCGATCATGCTATTGTTTGCGTTAATCACACCGGAGATGCCCGCAGTTCCACTACTCCAAGTGACCGCTCCTGCATTAATGACCCCGTTGTTGTCCCAAGAGTAACCGGCCACCACATAATTGCCATTGGTTAACGCCGTCACACCAGGGTATCCTAAGTAGTCCCATGCCGTGGAGCCAACGAGGCTATTCTGGTCGGTTACTGTGCCGCTGATGCCAGATATGCCGCTACTCCAGGTCACCGCACCAGCCTGAGTGACTCCGTTGTTATCCCAATAGGAACTGGGGACCACATAATTACCATTGGTCAAGGCAATCACACCAGAGTTGCCGACGAAGTCATAGTAAGAAGGGCCCACGAGACTATTCTGATCGCTCACAATACCGCTGATTCCGGTCGTGCCGCTTCCCCAAGTAACCGCTCCCACACCAAAGCGATTTCCATTGTCCCAAGAGCCACTGGCAACGACATAATTGCCATTGGTCAGCGTCGTCACACCATCGCTGCCCACCTTCTGATTTGCTTTCGAGCCGACAAGGCTATTCTGATCGCTCACCACACCGCTGATGCCGGTCGTGCCACTTACCCAGGTCACCGCACCTGCTGCGGTGTTCCAATTGTTACTAGCCACCACATAATTGCCATTGGTCAGCGCCGTTACGCCATGGTAGCCCACAGCGTCACCTGCCGTGGAACCGATGAGACTATTCTGGTCGCTCACAATACCACTGATACCACTCGTGCCATTGGCCCAGGTCACCGCACCTGCATTGATCACAGTGGTTTTGTCCCAAGTGCCACTGGCCACCACATAATTGCCATTAGTCAGCGCCGTTACGCCAGAGTAGCCCACCTGATCATCTGCGGTCGATCCAACGAGGCTATTCTGGTCGCTCACAATACCGCTGATTCCGACCGTTCCATTACCCCAGGTTACGGCACCTGCGTTGATCAAGCTGTTATTGTCCCAATTGCTACTCGCTACCACATAATTGCCATTGGTTAGCGCAGTCACGTCAGAGTAGCCTACTTGGTCCAATACAGTCGATCCGACGAGGCTATTTTGATCACTTACTACACCGCTGATACCGGTCGTGCCACTACCCCAGGTCACCGCACCGGCGTTGATCACGCTGTTATTGTCCCACACGCTACTCGCTACCACATAATTGCCATTAGCCAGCGCCGTCACACCATTGCCAAAGCTCGGCGCCATCATACCATTGAGGCCCACGTGGTCATCTTCCGTGGAACCGACGAGACTATTCTGGTCACTCACCACACCGCTGATACCGGTCGTTCCATTGGCCCAAGTCACCGCACCTACATTATCCACCGTGTCAGTGTTCCAATTGGCACTAGCCACCACATAATTACCATTGGTTAACGGCGTCACACCATGGAAGCCCACGTGGTCAGATCTATTGGAACCAACGAGGCTATTCTGGTCGCTCACCACACCGCTGATACCGGATATGCCGCTACCCCAAGTCACCGCACCTGCATTGGATAAGTTGCTATTGTCCCACTCGCCACTAGCTACAACATAATTGCCATTGGTTAGCGGCGTCACACCATTGAGGCCCACATAGTCAGATCTATTGGAACCAACGAGACTATTCTGGTCACTTACTACGCCACTGATGCCGGAGATGCCGCTACCCCAGGTCACCGCACCTGCGTCACGGACTCCATTGTTATCCCAATAGAAACTCGCCACCACATAATTGCCGCCTGTGAGTGCTGTGACGCCATCAAGGCCGACATGATCATCATTAGTAGAGCCAGTCAGTGTGCTAATCAAAGCCCCGGTTTGCCCATTGAATAAATAAACGGCCCCAGCATCTACTCCCCCTGCATTATCATAGGGAGAAGTGATGACCACGTTGCCGGTACTTAAGGGAACTACGGAGTGCCCAAACTCATTCCCAGGTCTTGGATTAGGGTCAATGAACTCAGAAAAGTTCACCGCCAGCATCCGACGATCTTCCAGATGTTCTAATCGTGATGTGCGAACCCTCGCTCTACGATTATTTAAATGACGTGAAGGGCAACGTTTGGGGGTGGGACGTTGTGACACTAGGAGGCTCTTTCAAAGGATGCGTTTATCATTCGTGATCGGAGAGATCGTTCACACACAGCAGTGCTACAGGGCAGATTAACGAAACGGCACTTTAGGGGTATATGCTGGTAGAATTATATGGTAACCCCAATCCCCTGCATGATTCAACTGAATTGCAACGGAGTTTCGTGTTTTTACCATTAATATAGAGGGGCAAGTCATCCTTTTCGTGGATATCTAAATCCAAGTCACTCTTGCAATATGATGAAGGTCGAAACAAGCCCTAATCCTCGGGCGGTAAGTTCTCTGCTTCACTCTGATCCCACAAGATGATTCTTGCCACTTTCAAACTGGTGGCGTCATACAGCATCCGCCGTACCAGATTTCGGAACATGGTATCGAGACAGACTTCTGCTGGGAAGCCACTGTAATTGGTTCCCAGCAGTGGAAAGGCGATGCTTTCGATGTTGAGTGTCGTGGCCTGGTAGAGACAATTGCTGATGACTTCCGACAAGATGTCTCGACTTGGCGTGACGCCTGTGATGTCGTTTTTGATCACCGCATGAAAGACATACAGCGACATTAACTCGGCCCCAGGCGTAACCACCACGCGACCCGCCGGCACCGGGTTAATCGCCAGCCTGCGCACATCAAATTCAACTAAAGGGCCACCTGCTTTTTTAATTTTCGCGGCCAAGCCACTGCGTAGAGACAGGTAACAATTCGTGGAACTGACAATTGCATCCACATGCTGTTGTGTAATATCTCCAGCAATAATTTCTAACCGCCGGCCATTGGGAAAATAGAAGACATCTGCTTTCTTTATTTTTTCCGGATGACGAATATAAGTCGACCGGCGATCATTGTACATCGAAACAAATGATCGCATGATTTTACTTTCGCCTGCTTCCCATGGCGATGATTCTTCATGTTGGGTTGCTGTAAGCTGATTGGTAATTTCATCAAAAGACTGAAATCGATCTCGTGGTGACTTGGCCAAACAGCGTTCAATGATTTCGTTCAAACGATCAGATATTTTGGGGTTGATCGCCTTCGGCGGAACAATGTGTTCCATCTTATGTTTGAATAATATAGAGAATGCGGTCTCCCCTTCAAACGGAGCGCGACCTGTCAGCGCGTGATAAAACGCGCCACCAAAGCTATAGATGTCGCTTCGGGTGTCGGTATTTTTGGGATCTTCAGCCTGCTCAGGTGCCATATAGAGGGGCGTTCCCATGACTCCACCCCCGAGTGTATTTTCACTAGGCACCTCGCCTGATCGGGCCAGGCCAAAATCGGCAATCATGGCCTGGCCATCTTTGTCAACCAGAATATTCGAGGGCTTCACATCTCGATGGATCACTCCAAGTTTTGCCGCAGCCGATAATCCTCGTGAAACTTGTTCCATCCAGCATGTGACCTGTTTTTCATCAATCGGTTCATCTTGCTCTTTGATGATTTGCTTTAAGTCGACTCCATCGACCCACTCCATCACAATCACCGGCTGCCCTAGCGGAGAGAGAGAGTAGTCGTAAATTCCGACAACATGCGGAGATTTTATTTTTGCCAGCAGCTTGGCTTCACGAATAAATCGTTCGGTCGAAGCCTCGGGCTTCATGATCTTGATGGCCGCTAGTCGATCTAACGTGCGGTGCCGGGCTCGATAAACCGAACCCATGCCCCCTTTGGCGATCAGTCCTTCCACTTCGTACTCACCAACAGTCAGGGGCATATTTTCTTTGTATTCAACTTGAAGACAAGGAGGATGACTAAAACTTCCAGAGTCATCACGCAGCGTCGTGATCAAAATATCTTTGGCCGTATCGTGAATCGATTGTGTCATATCCATATCGAAAGAATTCTCAAAAACCGTCTCCCAGATATCGCGGATAATTGGTTCAAATTGCGGAAACTCTTCTAAGTACTCTTCTAACTCTTTCTGAGGCACGGCCAGATTCGAGCGATACTCAAATTCGATCCGCAACAGTTTACCGAACACGCCAAATTGATTGCTGGGACTAACCTTATCTAGATATTCAGACAGGGATGGTGTTTGATCTCCACCCCACTCTTGATGAAACTGTTGGCACAGTTCCTCAAAGGGAAAGACATTTTTAAGAGACTCCTCGGAGTCATTTTCGGCAGGTAAAGTAGGCATGGGCAGAACCCCTTCACGGCGCATCATGCATAGGGTTGATGATCCGATAAAATAATTTTCAAAGGTGTGAAGTTGCTGACGGGTTACCTGTAGAGAACATTATATGGCCAAATAGATCAAGCTTTTCCAACACATTATTATAGAAAAATCTAGAAAAACTGAGAACGCAATTCTGAGCGGTTATTCGCTAATAACACGAGGGAGGGGAGAATGACTTTTGATTACATAATTCATGTCTGTTAGTTTTTAAACTCATAGCTCAACGGCAGGTTGCATCCCATTAGGTCAAGGGCAACCTTCTCTTAGGGTCACAATAAATTTTAGTTGACGTCAAGTTATTCCATGTTATAACATGTTTGTTTTAATAACGAAGTTGATTGATTGCGATCCATTTCAGGATGACCTCACACGTTCAGGCAAAAGTGGTAAACCCAATTCAAATTCGCTATGCTTAGATACCGTACCTTAACTCCGCAGTAACTCCACAGCGGGTCGCTTCATTCCAAACGATTCGCCTGCTTCTCCTTCTTGATCTCGAAATACAGATATCCTTATGAGACTTTTTTCCTGTGTTCAAATTACGCTCGCTCTCGTTTTGTGTAGCCTATCGATTACACACCCATTCGTATCGGCAGATGAATTAAGCTGGGGCGAACTACCAGAGATGCCAGGTAAACTTGGTTTCGGTGGACCTATCGCTGGCACGCACAACGGTGCGTTGATCGTGGCCGGAGGTGCCAACTTCCCCGATGGGTACCCTTGGGCAGAAGATGAAAAACCGGCTGGCCCGAAACACTGGTATGCCGACATTCATATCTTAACTAAAGGAACCGACGCAAACCCATCCAACTGGACAGTTGCCGCGCAACTTCCCTACCCGCTGGCCTATGCTCCAGCGATCTCGACTGATGATGGCATCTATATTTTAGGGGGCGAAACCTTTGGAAAGCCACCTGGAGATGAGAACGCAGAACCCGCCAACTTTGCGACCGATCAAGTTCTACTCCTTCAATGGAGTTCAGAAACCAAACAACTGACAGTCAAAGAAAACGCACTGCCCAACTTGCCGAAGCCCTGTCGTTATCACAACGCCGGATTAATCGACAATGTCATCTACGTGGTGGCCTCGCATGCAATCAGCGATCAAAGCAAACGGCTTGATAGCAAATCATTCTGGTCATTAGATTTAAGTGATAAGCCAGAAAAACGTACCTGGAAAGAATTGGAACCGTGGCCGGGCTTAGAGCGCGAGAAAATGGCCGTAGCGGTTCAAAACTCCGGGGCCGATGACCAGTACGATTCGCCCAAGTGCCTGTATATGTTCAGTGGGGCCAATTGGTATAAAGATGACGCTGGTCAACACGACCTAAAAAAGTTTGAACATTACACCGACAACTATCGCTACAGCCCCAAGCAAAAAACCTGGACAAAAATTGCCGACTTGCCCTATGTTCCAGAGACGCGAGATATCAAGCTAGACGGATATACGTTTGACGCAATCGCCAAAGCCTGGCGTCATCTTCTTCCTGGTGAAAAACCGGAAGCAGCCAGTGTCAATGTCCAAGCCATCTTCGGCGAAGTCCCGAGACCCGCCGGCGCAGGCACCGCCATCGATCTGGGCCAATCGCACGTGCTGCTGATGAGCGGATCGACAGGGCGATATATCACGATGGATACCAAAGACTGCCCGATCTTTCCGGCCGATGTGCTGGCGTATCACACCATTACCGACACCTGGATTCAGGTCGGTAAAATGCCGCAAGCCGTGGTCACCACTGCTGCCGTTCATTGGGATGGCAAGATCGTGATCACTTCTGGAGAGATTCGCCCTGGCGTCAGAACCCCTAAAGTTCAAACCGTGAAAGCGGCCGATAGTGACGCATCGTTTGGGTGGATCAATATGTCGGTCATCGTAATTTACTTGGCCGCTCTCGTAGGACTAGGAATCTACTTTTCGAGTCGAGAAAACGGCACCGAAGATTTCTTCTTGGCCGGCAAACGCATTCCCTGGTGGGCCGCGGGGCTCAGTATTTACGCCACGCAATTGAGTGCCATCACGTTCATTGCACTGCCGGCAATTCCGTATGTCACCAACTGGTTACTCTACCCGGCTCAGTTGACGATGTTTCTCATGGCCCCGGTAGTCGTCTATTGGTATCTGCCGTTTTTCCGCCGGTTGAATGTTACCTCGGCGTATGAATACCTGGAACGAAGATTCAACCTCGCGGCCCGGTTGTTTGGCAGTTCGACATTTATCGTGTTTCAACTAGGTCGCATGGCGATTGTTGTGTTTCTGCCAGCGTTGGCCCTGTCGGCAGTCACCGGAATGAATGTCTACGCCAGCATTATTATCATGGGCGTACTAGCCACGCTCTACACCGTGCTAGGTGGAATGGAAGCGGTGATCTGGACCGATGTGCTGCAAGTGTTTGTGTTATGGGGCGGAATGCTGTTGGCACTCTGCATCATCGTCGCCGATGTCGGTGGCATTGGCGTCGTGTTTGAAACCGCCAGAGCTGATAGCAAATTAACCATGTTCAACTGGGACTGGGGCACGTTGCAGATGGCCACTTGGCTCATTGTGTTGGGCAACTTTGCTTTACAGTTTGGGCCCTACACTACCGACCAAGCCGTGATTCAGCGCTACATGACCACCAAAAGCGATCAAGATGCGGCCCGCAGTATTTGGCTAAACGGCATGCTAACGATTCCGTTTGGTTTACTTTTTTTCGTACTCGGCACGTCGCTTTACGTCTTCTTCAAAATGCACCCTGACCTGTTAGTGTTGGGCATGAAAAACGACAATGTCTTTCCGTTGTTCGTATCAGAAAAACTCCCGCCTGGTCTCTCAGGATTAGTCATCGCTGGCGTGTTTGCCGCTTCGATGTCCAGTCTCGATAGCAGTATCCATAGCGTGGCGACTGCCATCACGACCGACTTTTATAAGCGATTCAAGCCTGATGCCACGGATCAACAGACTTTGAAGATTGCCCGTGTGTTGACCATTGTGTTAGGTACCATCGGCACACTCTTAGCAATTGTCTTAGCATCGTGGGATATCAAGTCGCTGCTGTTCCTGTTCCAAAAACTACTCGGCTTAACCGGCAGCGGATTAGTCGGCATGTTCATCCTCGGCATCTTTACCCGCAGAGCCAACGCCACTGGCGCACTAACCGGCGCCGCCTCCAGTTTTATGATTCTGCTCTACATTTATCTATATACCGACGTCAACTTCTACATGTACGCCATCGTCGGCATTATTTCGACGGTTGTGATTGGCTACCTGGTAAGTTTGCTCACGCCTGAATCGAAGAAAGATATCACTGGTTTGTCTTGGCAGAGTTTGGAGTAGCAGAGACTTGCAGGATGGGTGGCCCGTTGTGAATTGGAGATCAGAGGATAGAGCGGATTCTATTTGCCTCGTGCAGAAACAATCACAAACGCGAAGCGTCAGCGAGGAGGAAGTGAAAAATAATTAGCCACCAAGGCAGGAAGACACAAAGAAAGAAGAATTAAAATTCGATTTAGAACAACTGAATAGATTGAATATCATTGATCAATCAAAGTCTTTCGGGTGCCACTGGCTTCGCCAGTGTGAAGTGTGTTTGGATCGGAAATCATGTAAATTATTACATCAGTTGAACCGTTACGTTTCAAGATAAAAGCTGTCGAGTAAAGTCCATTTGCAATTCCGCACTGGCAAAATGCCAGCTTCTTAACATTCAAGAAAGGATCAAATGAAACAATTAATCGCATTATTAATTTTAGTATTGTCAGTCGGCTGCTCGGAACCCAAGCCTGTTGTAGAGGTCAAGACTTCACCGACAAAGGAAGTTGTGGAGGTTGAACCACTGGAAAAGACAGTACCTGATAAAGAAATCCCAATAGAGAATCACGTTGAAATACTTAGTGAGGAAGCTGCTCTTGCTGCACTCAAGAAATTAGGTGGAACATTCACTGTAGAATACGGTCATGTAAATACTATTAGTCTGCAAAATACCAAAGTAAAAGACGCAGACCTTGCTCTTCTAAAAAGCTTCCCCAATATAATTAGCTTAGGCCTTGCGAGAACTCATATTGGCGATCCCGGTTTAGTTCATATTCAAGGGCTGACTAAGATAAGATTCTTGTATTTATCTGGCACTGAAGTCAGTGGCTCGGGCTTAGCAAACCTTAGTGCCATGGAAGAAATAATTGAACTGGAACTTTCATATACAAATATAAGTGATGCTGGGTTGATTCATCTTAGGGGACTGACCAAATTAAAACGTTTGAATCTCTCAAGAACTCAGATTAGCGATATAAAGCATCTTCATAATCAGAAGCTCATAGATTTAAACCTCACCAAATCAAACATCAATGACGCTGGGCTAGTTCACATCAGAAATCTGACAAATTTAAAACACTTAAACTTATCCCATACCGACGTATCAGATGCCGGTTTAGAACATATTAGGGCACTAAGAAATTTGGATGATCTAATCCTTGAAAAAACCGCCGTGAGTGACGCTGGATTGGTACAACTCAAGGGAATGAACAATCTGGAATATATAAGCCTGCTTGACACAAAAGTGACTGATGCTGGATTAGAACATCTTAAAGGGCTGAGAAGTTTATATTTATTAGTAGTACCCAGGGAAGGAGTTAGTGAAGAGGGCAAAAAAATGTTAGAGAAAGCCATTCCTGATATTTCAATTCAATTTTCATATTGAACTTCCCTTAATACATTCAGTTATGAAGTAGTATAAAAAAACCAATCCGCCCACACAAGAAATCAAACAAGCACCGTATGTTACACACGGTGCTTGTTCTTTTTTTGTCTTGTTCAATCAATGCAGGAGTCGGGCATTGATTGCTGGCGGTTTAGTACCCGATATCGTAGGGCTCAGGTGTCAAGAAGTCTCTTGGTCCACGAGTCGTGTAATAAGGGTAGGCCGTTTGCCCGGTGCCTGGTCCGATGGGATCAGGTAGTGGCTGGGCACTAACGCTGGTTGGGTTGGTACATGGATTGGATCCAATTTGCTGACAGCCAACGCTGGCAGCACTTACTGCCACAATGGCCAATAACAACATCACGCGATTCATTGTGTAAGTCCTCTGGTAACTGGAGGGAATTTGATCTGGGTCGTTCAATTCCGATTTGCCCCAGTAAATTTTATTTTGAGCCAGACCCACAACAGGCGCGGCTACTATCGTTCATCGGCCATAGACGCCCGAATATTGAACAATTCGGCATAATCGGAACACTCGTACCCGTTTTTTGTTACTGAGAAGGGAAGTTGGGGATTGCTAGCAGCGTGCTTTTCCCCTATCTCAAGCGCGATGCGTAAGTTTTGAAGTTACGCGGTTGTATATTTTGGGTGGCCGCGATGTTGGTTTTGGAGAACGCACGCCATTCATATACGCATATTCAAAACGACGTCGGGTTCGACTGTCGTCGATCAGAGGAGCAACTGAGTTCGCCGAGCGATGAGCGAGGATGAAGAACGAAGGCGGTAGCTTATGAATTCTTGGCCGCTGAATCCTCTGATGGCCTGCGGCCACACCGACGACGTTCCGAATACGTTTGATCCCGAAGCAGAGTCGGCTCCGGAATCGTCATCGGTGCCACCCAAAATCTAAGCCCTTTCCACAAGAAATGAAAAACGCCGTCTCACAAAATGAAACGGCGTGGGTGTATTCGCGCTGATGAGTCTTGGCTAAAAATTAGAACCCAATGATTGGCATCCCTTGCGTTCGCGGAACAGATGCTCCACTAGGAAGCTGCCGGGTTGGCAAAGTGGTTGCTGGAATCGTTGGATAATAGGTGGTCACCGGCGGAGCGATTACAGTTGGGCCAGGGACTGTTGTTGCTTGCGGGTAATAGGCCCGAACAGTAGGAGCAGCCGGCTGATAATACGTTGTGACTCCTGGGGCGGCGACCGTTGGTGCCCAATAGCTGGGAACTCGGTAAGTGGTCGTTGCTGGTGCCGGCATGTAGTACGTGGTGGTCGCCGGTCGAGGTGCAGCAGGCATGTAGTAAGTCGTAGTCGCTGGTCGAGGTGCAGCAGGCATGTAATAGGTAGTGACAGGTGCTGGTCGGTAGTAGGTTGTCACTGGGGCAACTGGCGGAGCGGCAAGCACTGGTCGATACGTGGTTCTTTGACGGAACCAACCTCGGCGTTCAGGCACATAACCAATCACTGCTGGAGGAACTGACATTGCAGGTGCCACTTGAACCGGAGCATAAACGGGCACCTGTGCCGCTACTGTGTTGAAACTGATCAGTGTAAGAATCACTGAAGCAATTGCTGCTGTACCAGCGAAGATGTGCGATTTGTGCCCAGTCATAATTTGCTGTCCTGATCTAAAAAATAGTGTTCCAACGAGATTTTTCTTGAACGGCTCGATAGCCAACTCCCCTGAAAAGCATGTCTGTTCAGAGAGCTTCCCCCAAATTTTATGACTTTCTAGGACAAAGACGAGAAAGAATCGACTCATTCTCATTTTTTCCATTGAAAAAATAGACGGAGGGCACAATAAATAGCATAGGGATATTATTTTCTATTTTAAGGACTGAGTCAAACAGGTCGGGGACATTGATTATGCGAGTTATAGGTTTACTAGGGACGCCACTTCTTATCTTGTTGATGGCACAGATTGTTGTGGCGGAAGATGAATCGGCCATTCGGGCCAAGATTGAGTCGTACGTTGCGGCATTTAACGCGGGCAATGCGGCAAAACTAGCCGATCACTGGGCCGAGAAAGGCGAGTATCTCAGCCGTTCCACCGGCGAACGGATTGTTGGCAAGGCAGATATTCAAGCCGATTTTGAGCGGCAAATCGCCTCGGGTGATGTTCCCAAACTAACTGTCGATGTCGAATCGATTCGGTTTGTGACCGCAGATGTGGCCATTGAAGAAGGGGCCGCTCATATCTTCTACGAAGGGGAAGCACCCATCGATACCACGTACACAGCGGTTCACGTTAAAGGGAACTCTGGCTGGAAGTTGGATAATATCCGCGAGACGGTTCTGACATCGCCGGTGAATGACTCGCCCAAACCGGAACTGGCCGACTTGGCCTGGATGGTTGGCAACTGGGCCGATGAAGCGGAAGGCAGTGTGATAAAAACCACGTGCCGTTGGAGTTCGAATCGAAACTTTTTGATTCGCTCATTCCAGGTACATGTTGGGAATGTGATGGAAATGGAAGGAACCGAAGTGATTGGCTGGGATGCCGCTGAACAAACCATTCGTGGTTGGGTCTTCGATTCCGATGGTGGTTTCGCCAGTGAAACCTGGGAACAACGTGGCGAAGGTTGGTTGATCAAGGCGAGCGGAACTCTAGCGGATGGCCGAAAAGCATCCTCGATGCGAGTCATCAGAATGATCGACGAGAATAACTACGCTGCAAAAACTGTAGGGCGGGCAGTCAGCGGAGAAATTTTGCCCGATGTTGGACCCTATGTGGTCACGCGGCAAGACTAGTTTATTGAGCATTCTCATTCAATCGAATCAACCTACATTCCAATATCGAGTAAATCATGAATATCCAACGCATATTATTTTCTGGCTTGTTAATGGCAGTAATGGCCATTCCTTGTGCCGATTTAATCGCACGTGGTCGCCCTGGTGGCGGGGGTGGACGCCCGAGCGGAGGATCACGTCCTTCTCCCTCTCGCTCTCGCCCATCGGTAAGTCGCAGCCCATCGATGAGCCGACCGAGTTCGTCACGGCCAAGTATCTCGCGACCTAGCACATCGCGTCCCAGCGTTTCGAGACCGAGTACTTCACGGCCAAGCATCTCACGGCCTTCAACTCGACCGAGTACGCCAAGCTTTCGACCCAGCACTCCAACCACTCGACCTAGTACGCGACCTAGTACCCGTCCATCAACTCGACCGACAAATCCTTCGTTCAGACCTGGTACGCCAAGTACACGGCCTACGATTCCTTCGACTCGACCTGGCACACGACCCACGAATCCCTCGGTCCGCCCTGGAACTCCAGGCACGCGACCAGGATTCCCTTCAACCCGACCAGGCACAGGGCTCTCGACACGCCCGCATACACCTAGTCGAAATGATTTGCAAAACTTCTTGAAGCTACCAGCCGCTGGGGTAGGTGCAGGCGTGGGTGCGGGAGTCGGAGCGGCCATAGCAGATCGCAAAGCAAATCCTGCCACTGGTCTGCGTGATAAGATGAAAGACAATCCACAGTTCCAAGACAGAATGCAAGATATTAAACAAAACGGGCCTGGCGATAAAGCTGGCTTGAAAGATCGAATCTCGCAACTTCCAGCAGATCGAGAGCGGCCTAATCGAGGTGATGTTCATGACAAGATTCGAGACCGTGGGAATGATCTTAGAGGTCATGTGAATGACCGCATGCACCATCGGCCATTTCCTGGTCATCTGCCGCATTACCCACATCATCCACATTGGGGTGGTGGACATGGGCACTGGTGGCGCTGGGCAAGTGCCAGTGCGATTACGCGTTGGTGTGTTTGGGGACCACGATGGGGCCAGCCGATTTACTATGACTACGGAAGCACCATCTATTACGACACCGAATATGTCTATGTCAACGACGAACCGTACGCCACGACAGAGCAATATGCCGAGCAAGCAATGGAACTGGCCGATGCTGGGGCACAAGCATTAGCAGCGGCTCCTGAAGTAGAGGAAACAGGCACCGATGAAAATTGGATGTCGCTAGGCGTCTTTGCCTTAGCCAATTCCGATCAAGGCGACCCGATTATGTACCTGCAACTGGCGGTCGATAAACAGGGAATCATAGCAGGCACGTATTATAACTCTGCCACAGAAACCTCGTTGCCTATCACTGGTAAAGTCGATTCCGAAACGCAGCGTGCAGCCTGGACGATTGGCGAAAATAAGAACACGGTGATGGAAACCGGAGTTTATAATTTAACCGAAGAACAAACTTCGGTCCTGGTCCACTTCGGCAAAGAAAAACAACAAACCTGGATGATGGCTCGCCTAGATGAAGAAGCTGAAGAGGGGGCCGCTGAACCTGCTCCAGCAGTTCTACCGCTACCACCTGCTGCAAATCCTTAGACTTTATTAGGCAATTAATGTAACCACTTAAAGGCCCAAGTAGTGAATACGACTTGGGCCTTTTTTTAAATAGGGAAGAATTTTCAGCGACCAATCAAAGTTGCAGGAAAGGCGCAATCATAAGCTATGACGAACTTTTAAATTGACTGATGATAAGTCTATTATGAGCGAAAGTTTTTTTTCTCTCTCTCTCGATCTTGATATCTCGATCAAGATAAGGCAAAATTGCAACAACTACCATATTACTTGTAGTTTAATTGGATAATCTTGTCCTATCAGACGATCAGATTGTTATGTAGCTGTGCAAAGCTCCCACAATCTCTTCAGTCCTGTGCAACTTAATGATTTCGATGAGCCTTACATCCACATTATATATTGTTGAAGATGACGCAGTCGTTCGCGACTCTCTTGTGCAATTAGCAACATCAGCCAATATCTCTACCGAGAGTTTTAGCTCTGCGGATGAGTTCATGTTGCATTATTTGCCAAATCAATCTGGTTGTTTGGTACTTGATATGCAACTGCCTGGCACCAATGGATTAACGCTTCAAAAGAAATTAATGGAAACGAACTGTCATCTTCCCATCATCTTTTTGACCGGGTTTGCTGATGTACCTTTGAGCGTAGAGGCCATGAAACAAGGTGCCTTTGAGTTTCTAGAAAAACCCTGCAATGGCGTAGAACTATTGCGTGTGGTGCAGAGTGCATTTTTGAAGAGTCAAGAAGTCCTCAAAGATAAAGCTGAAAAAGATAAAGCAAAAACTCTCTACAAGACTTTGACTGCCGACGAGCAAAAAGTGCTTGATCTGTTAATCGCAGGTCGAACGAATCAGGAAATCTCCGAAGCGAATAAAAGCAGTCTACGAACGATTCAATTTCGTCGATCAAGCATCTTCAAAAAATTAAATGTTGGATCAAAATCAGAGTTGTTTGACTTATTTGGAACCAGCATCGACCCCGATTTCTCTGATGCCGATGAATCATCGATGAGATAGACACGCGTCCCTCGCTTAAACCGGATAGCCCCGATAGCTCGGCTACCCAGAATACTGAATCCATTTTGGGACTGATATTTTCGCAGCAGATTAGCGATGTTCAAATCGCTATTCCCAATCAATAATCACTTTCAAACTGTCTTTATCGGCAGCTCGTTTAATGGCCGGAAGAATCTCAGAGTGATGAAATTGTTCGGTTTCGTTAGTCATCAGATCAATCTTGGGTAATTTGCCTTCGGAGAGAAATTTATGGGCCAAGTTGATGCCATGCATGCTTGATCCGTGGGTGGCTTGGTAGCATTGCAATCGATAGTGAATGTCGTTATTCAAGTCGACTTCATGGGCAATGTTCGGTTTGCCATCGGCCCCTTTGACGCCAGCGTGACCATCCATCACCGTGCCGTAGCCCATCAGTTTAGTCGCCAGTTCATACGCAGGTTGAACCGGTGCGTTGACCATCACAAAATGTGGTTCGTTGAATGGTTTGCATTCGTTTAATACTTTGGAAATAATATCCCCTTCCCAAAGCAGACCAACCACTTTGTCATCACCAAAATCACGAATAACGCGTTCCAATCGATCTTTGCCACGATTGACTACAATGATTTTTCGAGCGTTCATCGCTTGAGCAACTTGCAACGCATACGTGCTTTGCGAGCCGGCCCCGATCAATACGACGATACGATCTTCGATGCAATTGTTGACTCGGGTCATGCCTTCTAAACAGCAAGCCAGTGGCTCTAACTGACAAGCCAGTTTAGGATCAAAGTCAGAATCAAATTTGACTATCGGCCCACGTTTGACAAACCAATCAGGCAGTATGGCTTGCGAACGTGCGAAGCCAGCGAACTCGTGCCCGGTGGCTTGCGTGTTAGGGCAACTGGTCCAGTCGCCGGTTCCGTTTTCGCCGCAGTAGATACAGTCGTCGGCACCGCAAGGAATATCACAGCCGAGGCCAACTAAGTCGCCTGTTTGAAATTTAGTGACGCCTTCTCCTACGGCATCGACCACACAACAGGCTTCATGCAAAACAATGGCCGGCCACTGTTTGATGCGCGGTAAACCTTGGTTGTAGATCACCACGTCTGACTGACAAACCGAAGTCTTAGCGGTTTTCAATCGAATTTCACCAGGGCCAGGTTCGCCAATCGCTTCTTCGCAAGGAGAGAAAGTTCCGCCAGGTTGATCAAGATAATAGACCAAGTTTTTCATAGATTCAGTTCTCTGTATAATAAATGTTTGTTGTTATGTAATGTGTTAGCCATTTAGGTGGCGTTGGGGTGAATCAATACCTTGGCGAAAAACTCCGATTGATCTCGCATCATTTCCAGTGCCTTGATTCCGTCTGCCAAAGGAACTTGATGCGTAATCAGCGGTTTCAAGTTCAATGTGCCTGATGCCATCGCTTCTAGCGTGGTTCGCCAATCATCGTCGTCGCCGTAAACACTGAAATCGGAATTCCAAGTGCCGAGCAGTGAGACTTCTCGACGCATCACCTGCGAGATTAAAGCCGCAGGCAATGTAACATCCGCAGCCGGATTGCCGAGCATCACGACTCTTCCGCCTCGTCGGGTGACCTGCATGGCCGCGATCATGGTCGGTGGAACACCTGCCGCTTCGATGGCCACATGCACACCACGTCCGCCGGTCTCTTGTTGAATCACTTCGTCGGCATCGACTTCGCGGCTGTTGTAGGCATGCTCAAAGCCCAGTTGTTTGGCAATTTCCAACTTTTGTGGCAGCAAATCAAACAGAAATATCTTGCCAGCGCCCATCGCTTTCAGCCACTGAGCCACCATCAACCCAATCGGGCCCAAGCCAAACACGGCCACGGTATCGCCGAGCCGAACTTCTGCCCGACGGGCGGCATGCAATGCAACTGCCGCAGGTTCGGTCATTGAAGCTTCTTCTAGCGAAACGCCATCAGGCACACGCAATAAGTTGCGAGTCGGGGCGACCACATATTCGCTAAACGCCCCGTCGCTGCGAGAGCCGAGATAGTCGTATCCATCAGACTGTGCATACTTGCCTTGCTCGCAGGCTGGATGATCGTCGTTCCATAAAAGTGGAAACACGGTAACACGATCCCCCGGTTTGTAGTCCTCGACCCCTTCGCCGACGGCTTCAATAGTGCCAGCGAATTCGTGACCACAAATGGTTGGGAAGTGATAGGTTCCCTTGGTAAAGCAGCGAGGGATATCGGACCCACAAACACCACAAAAACCGATGTGAACCAAAACCTTACCTGGCTCTACCTCTGGCTTTTGAACTTGCTCGTAACGCAAGTCGGAAACTTCGTGCAACACGATGGCATCCATCGTTGCGTTGGAACTATCTTGTGACATGTTTCTATTGTTTCTTTAGGTTAGTGACTGGCTAATCGCTCTTCATTGTGTGCCACTGGCTATGCCAGTGTGAAATGCAATGGTTCTGTTTGTGTGAGGGAAATATCGAATGCAATGGCACTGAGTTTACTCAGTTTGTTTCAATTGAAAATCAATCTTTTCTCTAGTTCAAAGACAAGTCGATCTTTGCCCTGACTGCAATTCAGCACTGGCGGAGCCAGTGGCACCCAAAAACTATTGTCTCGACTCGTTCTTACGAAGCATCGACCGCTTGTTTTTTCATGGCGAATCCTTGGTCGATCACTTGTTGCATTCGCACGACGTTATCTTTCCACGAGGCCGATTTGTGGAAGATACTGCTGGTGCCAGCCACTAGGTTATCAGCACCAGCGGCAACCATGGCCGGAATGTTATCAAAGCTGACGTTGCCATCGACCTGGATCGGCAGATCGTATTCATGGGCTTCAAGCATGGCCTTGCAGTCGGCAATTTTGCGGATCGATGCAGGCGTCATCTTCTGCCCGGCGTAACCAGGATTGACGGTCATCAGCAACACGTAATCAATGCGTTCCAACACATATTCGATTGCTTCCAGTGGAGTTGCCGGGTTAATCGCCACGCCAGCTTGAATGCCAAGCTCACGAATACGGGCCAGTGTCCGATCTAAATGTGTACATGATTCTAAGTGAACCGAGATGCGGTCGACTCCGTAATCTTTCATGACTTCGATGAAGAAATCGTTATCGGCAACCATTAAATGCACATCAAGCGGCAACTCGGTTTTGGCCCGTACTTGTTCTAGCGTGGCCAGACCCATTGACATGTTCGGTACAAAATGCCCGTCCATGATGTCCATATGCAGCATGTCAACGCCCAAGGCTTCGACTTGACGCAGTGCGGATTCAAAGTTCATCGCATCGACACACATCATCGACGGGGCGATTTCCACTTTCGTTGAGACGTCCGAACCAGTGGTTGATTCAGGCACGGCAACTGCGGCGGCGGCAATCGAAGATGAACTCGACCCTGCATCTTCACCCAGCCAGGCGGTTTTCAAATAGCGAAGTGACTCTCGTAGTGAATCTTCAAGATTGCAATCGGTGTAGTCTCGGCCCAGTTTAGGGCCACCGATTTCTAAGTAACCGGTCATTTCGGAAACAGGCAACTTGTCGGTACTGGCTAACAGCAGCTCACGGAAGTGAGGTACGTCGACAATTCCTTTATTGCGTTCTTCCTCAGTAAAACCAAAGGTTGAATTAAATCGGTCATCGGTATTCTTTAAGTGAAGTTCGTACAGGTAAGGCACTGTCGATTCGTAGAGTTCAATGTGGTTGAACTCTACTTCGTCTTGTTGATTGATGTACCCATGGGCAATGTCGGTACAGTAACCAACTTGAACCGTTGAGTCAGGATTGGCCCGGTGATAATCGGTCAACTCACGACCCATGCTTTCGTTTTCAGCAGGCAAGGTCGGAGGCTCTGCCAGGCAAGACATCGGTTCAATGGTTAGCCAATCGAGTCCATTCTCTTTGGCAACGTGCATCAACTCTTTCATGTGCTTGATGTAGCAGGCAACACCATCAGGCTTGGTGCCCATCAGGTCTCGCATGACTGCGCCGGGATTCGACCCAACCGAGTTCGCTCCCAAGATGCCGCCGATTTGGATATAGCGTTCGTAATTTGCCCGGGCCACTTGTTCATAGCCTGGCTCCGTGCGAAAGAAACCGCCAAGCTCTCGATGGGCGGTGAACATGCTGGTGATGTTGATCCCATGATCTTCTGCTTGCTTGCGAAGTTCGTGGAAAAACTCATCAGGCAGTTGATACATTTCAAAATGCGTGCCGATTTGAACGCGGTCGATGCCTTCTTCGGCCAACAGACGAAAGAGCCAAGGGTGTGAGTAACGGTATTCAATCGGGTCGGTTTTGACGCCCAAGTGGAGCGGAAACGTCATATAGATGGTCCTTTTAGTGCCTTACTTTGAATAAAAACATCACTTGTATCATATCAACCAATCAGTGACGCGCATATCCGATCATTGTCAATCACAGACATTTTTCGCAAATAATCCGAATTACAGCCATTATACGGACAAAGCACTTGATTGAACTGAGAAGAAAGGTAGACTGAAGTGCATTGACTGTGATTGAATATGATCACTATTGATCTATTGACCGTAACTTAATGTTCGTTGCAATGGTGGCTACTGATGAAAACCAATCGACAAGACGAAATTCTTCGCTGTGTGGCAGAAGTTGGCACGCTGAGCGTTGAAGAAGCTGCTGCCAGACTTGAGGCCAGTGCGGCCACGATTCGTCGTGATTTCAATCAACTGGCCGAAGCCAATTTGGTCGAGCGAGTACGGGGCGGAATCCGAATTGTTGGCGATCAGCAGATGGTGCCCTTTGCTGTGAGAGAGGTACGCCAGCCTGCGGAAAAAATGGCCATCGCCCAAGAAGCGGCCACGCTGCTGGCGCCTGGGAATGTCGTCTTCATTGATGGCGGAACCACCACGCTGCAATTAG
This sequence comes from Blastopirellula sp., assembly GCA_002733575.1. Taxonomy (GTDB): domain Bacteria; phylum Planctomycetota; class Planctomycetia; order Pirellulales; family Pirellulaceae. The sequence goes on from NVWB01000013.1 coordinate 38,430, forward strand.
CGTCGTGCTTGCCGCCAATGCCGCTGCGGATTATCACCAATTCATTACGGTTAGCGGCCGCTATCGAAAACCGAGCCATGAATCGTGGGCTGTGGGAAGTTTTTCTGACAGGCGGGTTCTTGTACTCAGGCTCCGGCTTATTGGTTGGCCCTAGTGCGCAAACCGGGCTGTCACAATACCATGCCGACTGGGCCATGCTCTCGGCATCAAGCGTCAGCACCCAAGGCGTATTCAACGACAACGAGCATGTGGTCGAAAGCGAACGCCTGATGATTGCCAATGCCGACAAGGTGGCAGTCCTGGCAGACAATACAAAAATTGGCCGCTACGCCATGTGTCATATCGCAAGTATCGACAAGGTAGACGTGTTAATCACCGATGACCACGAAAAGAACACCGTTCTATTAGATGAATTTGAATCCGCCGGAGTCGATGTACTTCGAGTCGAGATGAAATAGTCTCGTACCCTACACGGCTGTCGGAGAGGCGCAACGGCAAGAGATTCACACCGCCGTGTGCGAACCTCTTGTTGACTTCGTCAACCCTGGTTGCGAGCAACCAGGGCTACCCGGTTAACGCTTTTTTCTTCAGTGCGTGGCCGCAAGTTCAGCAGCAGGCATTCGGCTTTCGGCCAGAGCGGTGTCTAGATGCAGTTGCATGGTGACGCTCCAGCGGCCATCTTGGTCGCCTTGTATCCACCAATGCGGTTGCAGGGCCACGCTTTGATGCACGAGTTCAAATCCGCCTTCGGATTGGCTGACGGTTTCAATCGGGTTGGCCCACACGCTCGTAGGGCGATCTGCGGTCCAACGAACATCAATGCCGAGCCACTCGTCTTTCATGGCCAAATCTTGGACTTCATGCAGGTCTAGTTGAGTTCCTAGTTGCCCCAGTTTTTGGCCATCATTCTGATGGAAGTATCGATCATCGGCCCCGCTAGGCAAACCGGCGAAATTCATCTCAACCCCGAAGTGAAGCTGTTTATCTTGCGGCACGCCTTCGAGCAAGTAGGCGATTTCCAAGGTTGAACTTCCGGCGGTCATCGTCACGCCTTTGGTGATCTTGATCGGAATGCCCCAGGCGTTGCCGCTACGGGTCATCTGCACTTGGATACGATCAGGGTTCTTCAGCACTTTGGCATCGTAAGCTCCGCCGACAAAATCACCACGTTCCACGGCTTCGCCTTGGGCCAAGGTGTGGAGCGAAAGATCGTTATCGTAAAAGTGATCGATCAAACTCTTGCGGGCGTAGCTATCGTATTGTAGTCGCTCGTCGAGTCCTTCTTGTTTAAAGACCACGCGATCATGAATACTGGCGACGTCGCCTTGATTGGAAGAAGGGCCAGCCAACACTTTGCGGTGATAGGCTTCCGGTCTTCGTGTTAGCGTGGCTAACAAGTTGTGGCAGATCGAACGCACATCGAGTTCGTACATTTGACCGCCCACCGCGGGCGCAAAGAGTGCGATGAGTTTATCGTCGACCAGTTTGATCTCTTGCCGGGCATCAAAGTTGAAGTCGGCCACGGTCGCTTCAATGAACGAAGCGGGTTTGTGTTCGGCTTGATCCAAGATGTTATCGGCGGCAATCAAGTGATTGTAAATTGCGTTACGAAGATGGGGCAGATAAACACCGCCGAAGGCTCCGTGCCAATAACTGCAATTGCACTGGCCGCGGTAAAGTTCTCTACGGGCCGCTTCAATTAAACCGGCATCGCAGGTGCCCAATTGCTCGGCAGCGAGTAAGCGAGTGCTGACGCTCATCATGCGGCTGTACATTTCGTCGGTTTCAGGATAGCGAGCCTTGAAGTTTCGCCAGTATCCACCCCGTACAAATCGTTTAATGCGAGGCCAGTGTGCATCGTTTTTTAGTTCGTGATTTAAATCTTCATATTCGTTTTGCTGCTCAACCGGCATGACCCATTCGGTCATTTCGCGGTAGCTGCCTTCAGGAATGTAGATTTTGCCTTGCGGGGTCGTGTTGTCGATCGCCTCGGCCAAGGTGGTGGTGTGCAGCCAATCTTGATTCGCTTGCAGGGCGTCAAAGAACTGAGCAAGCCAACCATCGTCGTAGACGTGGGCTTTGGTATCAGGCCAAGTGCCGAACTTTTCGCCATCGTCGCCAAATACGACGACCGAGTTCGGGTGCTTATCGGCAATGTCACGTAAGTAGTCAATCGTTTCGTGCGGAGCACCAAAAGGGATCAGATAGCGTAGTTTTTCACTGCCTGGAAAGACTGACAGAATCTTGCCATCTTCTTCGGTCACATAATGTCCGTAGAGCGAATCTTGTGGCAGGCCAGCATTTTTGAAGTGAAAATCATCAAGCAAGGTGTAACGAATTCCAGCATCGGCGATGTCGGCGGTCAGTTGTTGTTCCCAAACACGCTCAGGCACCCACATCCCTTGGATTTCGGCGCCGAGGCGATTTTGAAGCCACTCAGTATAAGTGCGGATTTGGCCGATGCGATCTCGGGAAGGGATCATCGGTAAGATGGCTTCGTGAAATACGCCGCCAATGATTTCGATTCGACCGGCGGCAACATGGGCCGATAAGCGGTCGAGATATTCAGGGTGATGCTGGTCAAGCCATTCCATTAATGGACCCGAGGTGTGCAGCCCAATTTTTATCTCAGGGTAATTATCGTAGACATCGAGAAAAGGGAGGTAGCTGTCTTGGTAGGCTTGTTCAAAAACACCGTCAAAGTTGCCGATTGGTTGGTGGTTGTGCAATACAAGGCACAAGCGAATCGAGTTGCTCATAAAGGCTTACTTGCTTTGGATGAAGTTCAGTGGGGGGAAGGATTAGCGGGCGATAGTTTTCGGCGATGTATAAACAATCGGCATAATCGCAATCCTTCAGCTAGTTTTTCTAGTCGGTACGAACCTAAATTTGTCGGCGTCTCTTCAGGTTTCGCTAAGTATAGTGGTTGAGATCAGTTTGCAGTTCGTAACAGTTGTGCAGCGTGTTCAGGTGCCATGGGATTCACAAAAACACCTGTACCCCACTCATAGCCAGCAGGTGTGGTTATGCGCGGCAGTATCTCTAACTGCCAGTGATAATGTTCTTCTGCAACTGTGTCAAATGGTGACGTATGAATCAGATAGTTGTATGAGGAAACTTTCAACAGTTTTTCTATTCGTAACAGCATTTGCTGTGTAAGCCGGGCAAGCTTTGCCAACAAGGCAGAGTTTGCGTCCCCAAAGCTCGCTTGTTGGACTTTGGGTAAGATAAGAGTTTGAAGTGGAAAGCGTGAGGCAAAGGGGCACAACACCACAAAATCGTCGTCGGCCTGAACCACTCGGGTTTCGAGAGCCAACTCACGTTTGATCAGATCGGCCCAATAGCTGATGCCGTTTTGTTGGAAATACGAGGCACTCGCTTCCATTACCGCAGCAACCTGAGCAGGAACCCGGTCCGAGGCCATGATTTGGCTGTGCGAGTGTTCTAGAGATGCACCAGCTGCTGGGCCCACGTTTTTGAAGATCTGGCAGTGCTTATATCGTCCATCCTGCTGAATCTCACGTAGTCGATCTCGACAGGCTAACAGGGTCAGATGGGCGTTTTCTTCAGGCAATTGCGTGAAACTGCTGAGATGCTGGGGCGACTCAATCACCACATCTTGCACGCCATTGGCAGGCATGGTGGTGAAGAAGTCTGAATCCTCTTCGGTATAAGATTGATAATCGAGCTTCAGCGATGGATAGCGATTCGGCACAACGCGAACTTGCCAGCCAGGTTGATCAGGTAACGAGGACGGTTCACGAGAAACCCAGGACTCGTGCGGTGTGGTCTGCTCATTCCCTTCACAGAAAGGGCATTGCATGGCCGAAGGTTTAGGCACTTCTTGCTGCCATTGATCAGGCCGCGCCGAACGCCCTTCAGCGATGACTACCTCGAATTTAAGCAGCGGATCACGTCGAATTTCACTCACACGCATGCCTCATTCGAGGGCATCGTCAAAAATCTCGGTGTAAGAAAGGGCCAGTCACCGAGTGGTTCTCTACGAGGACTGCAAAGCGAGCCTTTTTCGCTCGATAGATAGTTTGTACAGATTTTCATAATCGGACGCACTACGTTTCCAAGACCAATCTTGTTGCATGGCGGTATCGACCAGCGAATTCCATTGAGCACGATCTGAAACATACATGTCTCTTGCACGTTCGAGTGCCTCTGCCAGTGCGAAGCTACTATATTCTTTAAACGAAAAACCATTGGCAGTGCCGGCGGCTATCGCGTCAGGCGTCGCATCGGTAATCGTATCGGCCAAACCGCCGGTATTACGGACCACGGGTAGGGTTCCATATTTTAAGCTGTAGAGTTGATTTAAACCACAGGGTTCATAAAGACTGGGCATCAGGAACATGTCAGAACCTGCTTCGACACGTCGGGCTTTGCCTTCACAGAACTCTACTTTGACGCCTACTTTGTGTGGGAATTCGGCCGCGAGTTCTCGTAGCATCGACTCGTGATTCGGCTCGCCAGTTCCAAGAATGATCCACTGGGTGTCGTTGTTTCGCACCCAATCGCGGATGACATCGGCAACCAAGTCAAACCCTTTTTGATCAGCCATCCGGCCTACCATGCCGACGACGGGAATTTGAGGATCACATGGAAGACCAAATTCTTCTTGCAATGCCTTTTTGCAAGCCGGTTTGCCTTGTTGCCAATTGTTTGGCGTGTATTGGGAAGCAATATGTTTGTCGATTGCCGGGTTCCACTTCTCATAGTCGACACCATTCACGATACCCGAGAGGACATCCGCTTTTTCACTGAGCGTTCCTTCCAAACCACAGCCCATCGGTTGAGATTGAATTTCTTCCGCATAGCGAGGACTAACGGTGTTGATCGAATCAGCGAAGACGATCCCTGTCTTCAATAAGTTCAGATGGCCATAGAATTCCATCTGGTGCATGTTGAAGTATTTCCAGTCTAGCCCGGTCAGCAGCATGTCCCAGTGCCAGAAGTTTCCTTGATAGGCCATATTATGAATGGTCATCAAACTGGCGATTTTTTCGTATTCAGGATTTGCAATGTATTCGATATTGAGCAGCGCCGGGATTAATCCGGTTTGCCAGTCGTTACAGTGGATCAAATCAACTGGCATATTCAATAAGCGAATGGCTTCAAGCACGGCCCTTGAGAAAAAGGCAAAACGCTCGCAGTTGTCTCGGTAGTCTTCTCCGTTTTCACGATAGAGCTCCGGTCGATCAAAATACTCGTCATTCTTGACCAAGTAGATCGGGACATCAGAATTGGGAAGCGTACTTTTTAGCAGTTGGCCTGAAACCACTTTGTTGCCGATTGGCAAATCAAAATGAATCGGGAGCTCCTCAAGCGGCATCCCAGATTCCATCACATGGCGGTAAGCGGGCAGAATGACCGAGACATCAACACCAATGCGGCTTAGTTCGATCGGCAGTGAACCACATACATCGGCCAGTCCGCCTGTCTTGGCGAATGGACATGCCTCGCTACTTGCAACTAATACGTTCAAGGTTGTCTCGCTTCGGGGGGGAGAAGCCATCGCTGATAAAATGACTAAGGTGTCGAAAATCATACCATATTGATGGCGAAATCAATATGTCATTAGATAAACAGGGAGGTTATTGAGGTTTGCGGCGATTGGCATCTTTTGGAAGGATGAGCTGATATTAATGCTTCAGTTCATTCTTCAATTGGGCTCAGGCGGTGAGGCTCTTATTAGTGCAGTCAACAATTCCGTAAGTGCATTGGTATTATGGAGTTACAGTGCGGTCAGTTGCAGCAGGTGGAAAATCGGCAGGTCTTAGCTAATCATTGCATAGCGTGGTATCTGATAAGTTTACCTCATGGATCGAAGTCAGGTCGAGCATCAATTCTGAAAAATAGGAATTTCATCCTTTTCCGCTGATATGACCAACTGCTCTCAACGCACTTGGGGGGAATTTCCTTCCCTTTAAGTCAGATTTATTGTTGAGGCCTCTCACCTAGTAGAGCGAGGTGCCTCGAAAGCTACACGCATCAAAAAAAATTGGGATCAAAGAGAAAAATATCGGAATATCCTCTCAAAGTTTGCGTTTTAAATATGTTTCAGAGAGGATTTACTCTTCCTCACTGGTTTGAATTTGATCTTGAGTTGTGAGCCACTGTTCCTCTAGTTGATCTAACTCGGTACTGACTTCGATCATTTGATCATGCAGCACTTGGGCCTGGATCGGGTCGGTCTCAGAGAGCAACTGTTTATTGAAGGCTTTCTTTTCTTTGTCGAGTATTTCGACTTTGTTTTCAATGCGTGAAAGTTCTTTGCGTAAAGTTCGTAGTTGTTTGTTTTTTTCCTTGCGCAACATACGATCATCGGTGGAATCTGGCACACGATCTTTAGCTTTCTTAGCAGCCTTGGAAGCTTTGGGGTTTTTGGAACCCGGCTTGGCAGATCCAGAATCGACTTCTTCCTGAAGTCGATAGAGATAGTGTTCGTAATCACTATGAATCTGGACGACTTCTTCATTTTTGACTTCGACAATTTCTGTTGCCACACGCCGCATGAAATAGCGATCATGGCTGGTGAAGATGACCGTGCCGTTGTAGTTTTCTAGCGCGTTACAGAGGGCCTCGACGGTTTCGACATCTAAATGGTTTCCTGGTTCGTCTAATAGCAATACGTTGTGCCGACCGAGTAACAGGCCAGCCAAACAAAGCCGAGCACGTTCGCCCCCGCTAAGCACTTTGACACGTTTTTGAATATCATCGCCACGAAACAGAAAACTGCCTGCTACGTTCAATACTTGTTGGGTCGAAAGTTCAGGTGCTGCACAGTGTTGTAGATAGTCTTCCACCGTATCTTTCGGGGGCAAAGTCGTATAAACATGCTGCGCATAAATTCCGATATCGGTTCCGTAGCCCCATTTGACTTCACCGGCTAACGGGGTTAATGAATCGGTAAGCGTTCGTAATAGGGTGGTTTTTCCCTGTCCATTATCACCTACCACGCCAATTCGGCTGCGATGCTCAATATCTAATGTGATGTTTTTTGCCACGACATGGTCAGGATATCCAATCGATAATCCTTCACACCGCAACACGGTTCCGGTTTTGCGTGGGACTTCCGGCACACGTACCACGGCGGTCGCTTCGCTGCCTTCAATAGCTAAAAGCTCAAGCCGGTCTAGTTGTTTTGCTTTGTTTTTTGCTTGACTGGCAGTATTTGCACCAGCCCGGTTTCTCTCGATAAATCGTTTTAATTGCTTCTGTTTGGTTTTCGTTGTTTCGTTGACTTTTAAATCATGTTCCCGTCGTTCTTCTTGGTGGATCAGGTATTGATCAACATCGCCAGGAAATAAGGTCAACTTGCCTAACGAAAGTTCGAGCGTATGCGTACAGGTTTCTTTTAAGAAGGCCCGATCATGCGACACGACCAAACAGCCCCCACGAAAGTTACGCAAAAACTTCTCTAGTAAAAGTTGGGTCCGTAGATCCAAAAAGTTGGTAGGTTCGTCCAAAAGCAGATAGTTGGGATCATGCAGTAACAGGGCCGCCAGCTTGACCCGCGTTTGCCAACCGCCAGAAAGCTCCTTGACCGGCGCATCTAACATTGGGCCTTTGATTTCAAACTGCCCCGCAATTTGGCCACACTTCCATTCCAGTTGTTCACTGTCTCTCCGCAGGAAATCGATCACGGTTTCTTCAGGTAAGAAAGGATCGTGCTGGCGGAGGTAACCCAGCTTGAGCCGAGGGTGCAGCAGTATTTCACCTGTCTCTAGCTCTTCATCCCCGAGAATGGCGCGGCAAAGCGTTGATTTTCCCGCACCATTGCGGCCAATCATGCCTACCTTTTGTTCTGCCGTGAGCGATGCGGTTGCACCGTCAAGCAGAATTTTACTTCCGAATCGTTTGACGGCATCTTGAATTTGTATAAGTGGTGGCACTGTTGATATTGTGGGTTAGTTCAAGTTGAAAATAAACTGCGATAATCCGCAGCAAGCTGTAGCGATTGTTTAAATTGCTTTGAGAGAAACCTTCATGAGGATCAGGCAATCTAGTTCCATTCTCTCTGATTCCTTCGTTCCCTCCAAGGTGGTGTGAAAGAAAAGATTTTGCACTGAAATGGGTAAAACAAGCGGTTTAATGTGCAAACTTTACTTTATCAAAGTGACTCATTTGTTTTGTCTATCCGAAAACTTATCGAACTGGTGCAGATTAAATTCCATTCCTTAAAACTCCTTGTCGAAGATTGTTACTACCTCTTGTTCAGGGATTGCAAGAGAGCGGGAAATTTGTCAAATCGCTAATCTGGAAAAGGATTTTTTAATGAGTCACTATTTTAGTTGGAAGTTAATTAGTGGGGGCATCGCTGGTGCAACTGCTTCGTTACTTTGTGCGATACCAGTTTTCGCACAAGCACCCATTCCACCGGTGCCTATCTTAGATGGAATTACCCCGGTGGTGATCTCCAATTCTGTTGAAGTTGCTGTAGATCAGTATCCAGAAAGTGATCAACCAGGAGCATTTGTTCCTATCTCTACCATCTTTAACTCATCGGCAGATGCCTGTGGAACTCCCGCTTGTGGAGATACATCGTGTGGTGGGTGTGCAACCAGTGACTGTAACAGTTGCTGCAATTTGTTTAATTGGGGTTACCCAATCAATGCCCAGGCAGCAGGCGCCTACAAAGGTGTTTTCTTCGCCAATGATTTCAGCTACTTGTGCGATCCAAACTACAGCGGTTGGCACTTGGGCGAAAACATGAAACGCATTGGTGTTGGCAATTGTGGTGTCTTAGATATCGGTGGTGAATACCGTGCCCGATACCACAACGAACAAAACATGCGTGGTCTCGGTCTGACAGGCGTCGATGATGATTTCCTCTTGCATCGCCTACGACTTTACGCCAACTACGAAATGAACGACCGCGTTCGCTTCTATGCGGAATCGATTCACGCAGTAAGTGAGTTTGAAACAAACAATCCACGTCCGATTGAAGAAGATTACTTCGATCTACTCAATCTGTTTGTTGATGTGAAACTGCTAGAAAGCTGCAACGGAGAAATCTGGGGGCGTTATGGTCGTCAAGAATTGTCTTACGGGACACAGCGTACTGTCTCTCCTTTAGATTGGGCCAATACTCGCCGAACTTTTGAAGGTGCTAAAGTCTACTACCAAGGTACCAACTGGGACATCGATGGTTTTGCAGTTCGTGCAGTTGCACCGAACACAACCGAATTTGATAAACCCAACTACGATACTGCTTTCTATGGAATGTACTCAACCTACAGCGGATTCCAAGATGCGTCTCTAGAATTGTACTGGTTAGGTCTGGAAGATGATCGCAACAATGCGAATGTGAATCCATTCCAATACCATACATTCGGTTCGCGTCTTAGCGGTAACCGCTGTGGTTGGTTGTACGATTTTGAAGGTGCTTACCAAACTGGCGTGTTCCGTAACAATGACCACAGTGCCGGTGCCTTTACTTTAGGGCTAGGTCGTCAACTCTCTTCACGCTGTTGGAAACCTACCGTGTGGGCTTACTACGACTGGGCTTCAGGCGATAACATCATCGGCAACGGTTATCATCACCAAAACCCATTGGCTCATAAGTACCTGGGTTTCATGGACTTGTTCGGTCGTCGTAACATCGAAGACTTGAACTTCCTAGCAACCGCATCGCCTACCAAACGATTGAAGTTGACCACTTGGTACCACATTTTCAATCGTCAGAATAGTAACGATGTACCTTACAACGTAAACATGACTCCATTTAATGGAAGCACCGATACTTCCGGTGGACGTGACTTGGGTCAAGAACTTGACCTGGTTGGATCGTATAAGATATCGACACGATCTAATGTCGCTCTAGGATATTCCCACTTCTGGTCTGGCTCGTTCTACAAAGAGAATGCTTCAGCACCTTTCAGTGGCGATGCCGACTTCTTCTGGGCTCACTACTCGGTTCGTTTTTAACTGTTGAGCATTAAGTAGAAAAAGAAAAAGCGGTGGATAGGCATCCCAGGCTATCCACCGCTTTTGTATTTCTTGGTAGGTTTTTGTAGTCCCGCTAGGGACGAAATCATGTTGCCAAGAAATTTATTCCCCGGACTCGCCAGACAAACTTCAATACAACCAACAGCCCTTTCCGGGGGCCACTGACTTCGCCAGTGTGAAGTGCAATTGGGGTTTGAAGTTCAGTCACTACTTTACTTCTATCTTCTCTTTGCGGCTTTGGGCCTTGGCGTGAGAATCTTTTGCGGTTTTGTCGCGGCTGGTACGCAGTAGGGTACCCTACAAAATATCGGGCGGGCCTTACGTTTGTTTTGTACATTGGACCAGAGTTTCGGTGGACAGGAAACAAAAAACGCCGTAGGTGTTTTACTCCACAGCCTAGGGTCAGCGACAACGTCGCGCCACCCTGGGAACGGTTTTCGCAAAATAAAATGTACTCTGTAGGAGTACCACAGGCCGGTATTTGTGCAACGCTTTCAGCGTTGGGGTTGGATTGAGAAACTTGACCTAGGGTACACTTCGATGCTTTGCATCTCGTGTGCCCTAGGCTTTGATGTTGAATACCTTCGGCGTTCGTTGGGTTGAGTTCTGGTTTTATTGAATGAATCCAAAGCATGCCCACGCGAAAGCGCGAGGGCATGGCACCATGGTTTCAATAAAACACTCGGCGGGCCTTACGTTTGTTTTGTAAATTGGACCAGAGCAATGGATACATTTCGTGATAAATCATGCCAAAACTTGCGACCTCTTGTCGGCTGGGCCGACCCAGGTTGCGAGCAACTTGGGCTACCCTTTGAGTTGATTTCTGATGGGGGGAAAGGTGGTGTTTAGAGGTGGTTGGAAAATCGGAAATCAAGAAGTTGTCCAGTGGCTACTTTTTGTCCAATGGACAACTTTTGACCAAGGATTTTTTTGGGGGAAAATCAGTTGTTGCAAGTTGTTTGAGGGCCTCACTTACAACGACTGACAAAACGGGTCAGCGGACCAGCGGTGTTCTAGTTTTCGTCGGCAAAAGTAGTCCACTGGCCTACTTTGATTCTACAGAGGGGTTTTTCTGAAAAAGTAGCCAGTGGCCTACTTCTTGGGAAATGCAAAAAAGGGAAGCGAAAATCACCCTAAAATCATCTTCCGGTTTCACTTCGATTGCGTGTTAGATTTCAAAGCAAAGCGAATATCCGGGCGGCTGGCCTAAAAAAGGCAGCCAGCCTACAAGGCTACTTCTTCTTTGCTTTGCTGCGAGGCTTTCCCTTGGGCGAACTGGCCGAATTGATGTCGATCACTTGTTCGGCGGACATGCTGGGCATGATGAAGATTTTGCCGTCGCCCATGCGGCCGGTTCGGGCCACTTCCACTATCTTGCGGACTGTTTCTTCGACCCGGGTATCGTCTAGCCAGACGCTGATTTCTATTTTGGGGAGAAACGTTTCCGAGTATTCGCTGTCGCTGTATTCGTCGAGATAACTTTTCTGCCGGCCGTAGCCTTTGACTTCGCGCACGTTGAGTGCTTCGACAGGGGCTTTGCTGAGGGTTTGCAGGACTTGTTCTGCAAGATAGGGTTTCACAATGGCGATGACTTGTTTCACGTGGGTCTCACTTTCGTGTCACGCAATTGAGCGGCAATCGCCACGCGATGCAAGTTGATGCTTAGCTAAAGAAATTTTCGCCAAACAAGTTCAATTCTGGTCCGGTGACTACTTCCATGTCGCCCATGACTTTGGCACTGCACGAAAGCCGCATCGTATCTTCGTTGCCGATGTAGGCAAAGCAGGGAAGTGGGTCAGGAACTGGCACGGCAAACTTGGCTTTTTCCATCATGGCCATCGGCGAAGCGTTTTCGATTCCCTTGGTGATCAGAACACGACAGGTTCCGCATTGGCCTAACCCGTGGCAGTTGATCACACTGTTGATACCGGCCCCAATGCCGTTCAAACCTTGGTGAACATTAATGCCGACTTGAAGTGCAGCGGCACGAACAGAGGTTCCTTCTGGAACTTCAACTTCTTTTTTTTCGTTGACGAACTTGACTGTCGGCATAGGTAAATCAAAGGGTAGATGGAAAAGCGAGCAACCGGCCAAAAGCACTTGGCCACAAAGGTCAGAAAAACACCAACCTATCAATCTATGAAGATACCAGAGGCACGAAATAAAGTGAAGCCAACGGGCGGTAATTTTGTCGTAAAAGCTTACAACAACACAACTTGAGTGCCAGAATGAAGTGCTTTCATGCTATCAAAAGCCGTGTTCTGACTGTCAACTAAGACTACGGCGTCTGATTTTCGACCAAAAACACATGCAAAGATCGGGCCCCATGAGCTCCAATTACCAGCGATTGCTCGATATCGGCGGTCTTTGAAGGGCCTGAGATGAACGCCCCAAACTCGGCTTCGCCCGTCAATTTGATTTGCTCGTACGCTTGGTACATATTGCTAACAATGGCCGATGCCGCATCGCCGGGGCAATGTACTACAAAGGCCAAGTACTGGGGAATGAAATAAATCACGCGATGCTTGACGTCACGGTCGGTGATCCAAACCGCCCCGTTTTCGGCCACGGCGAACTGACCTTGGAGGACGGCAAAGTCAATGTCTTCCAGTTCGTGCGGATCTCCGATGGTGTTCAAATCAACATTCGCCGAAATGCCGCTCACGGTGCTGACACACTTTTTAGCATCGGCATATTGTGGAACTTGCGAAAGAATCTCTTGCACTTGTTCCATCGATTGCACCACATGTGCCGCGCCACCGACACTTTCCAAAGTTTCGGCAAAGTGGGCGACTCGATCTTCGTAATCAATCCAATCTTGATCCAAGCTCGGAAGCGGAACACTCTCCACAAATTGGTTGCGAATCGCTTTTAGGATGTTGTCTTTACTACTCATTATTCTTGTCGCCAGCTTGCGGTTTATTTTTTTGTTGTTCGTTATATAGTTGACGGAAACTCTTCTTCGGGGCTTCAGGCAGTTCGCGTTGTTTGCCCCAACTGTTGAGTCCGTGGTAGATCATCCATCGTGGCATGTTGCGTAGGAAGAACCGGCCTATCGACCCTACCATGGCAAACAGCGACGGAGATCGCATCACCCAAGAGCCCACTTTCATCGGCAGCCATTTGTCGATTGGCAATTGTCCGCGTTTGCGAAGTTCGCCCCGCCAAGTCAGCAGTTGATGATGCAGGTCGATCTTCACCGGGCAGACATCGGTACACGATCCGCAAAGGCTACACGCAAACGGCAAACTCTTGTTCGCTTTGGAATCCATCGCCGGGGCCAAGATCGATCCTATCGGGCCAGGCACAGTCGTCGAATAACTGTGCCCTCCACTGCGGCGATAAACGGGGCAAGTATTCATACAGGCGCCACAGCGAATACACTTCAACGAATTACGGAACTCGTTGCTGCCCATTAAGTCGCTGCGACCATTATCGAGCAGCACAATGTGCATTTCACCGCCTGTCAAAGGGCCATGGAAATGCGAACTGTAAGTTGTGATCGGCTGCCCAGTGGCGCTGCGGGCTAACAACCTTAGAAAAACGCTGAGGTCATTCAGTCTCGGGATAATTTTCTCAATTCCCATGCACGCGATATGCAACTTGGGCAAAGACACGCCAAGATCGGCGTTGCCTTCATTCGTGCAAACCACAATGCCGCCGGTTTCGGCAATCGCAAAGTTGACGCCAGTAATACCGGCATCGGCGCCCAGGAACTTCTCACGCAAGTGTCCACGGGCCGCTTCGGTTAAATACTTAGGGTCCGAGTTTCCATGTTCGGTGCCCAGATGTTCTTCAAAGGTCTCGCTGACTTCTTCTTTTCTGATATGAATGGCCGGCAGCACAATATGGGAAGGCGATTCATCCCGCAGCTGTACAATGCGTTCGCCGAGATCGGTATCGATCACTTCGATATCGTGCTTTTCCAGAAACGGATTCAGGTGGCATTCTTCGGTGAGCATCGACTTGCTCTTGACCACTCTTTTCACATCGTGCGACTGAAGAATTTCAAGCACAATGCGGTTGTGCTCTTTGTCATCTTTGGCCCAATGGACATGCACACCTAACTTCGTGGCGTTCTCTTCAAACTGCTCCAGGTAATCAGCCAACTTGCCGATGGTGTGTGATTTGATTTCCGAAGCGACCTCTCGCAAAGTTTCCCACTCTGGCAAACTATTGGCCATGCGGTCACGTTTTTCACGCACAAACCACAAGGCTTTGTCGTGCCAATGGGCACGCTCGTTATTGGCAACAAATGCTTTTGCTTTGGCCGGATGATCTTGTGTACTGCTCATGATTTACCCGCCTCGGTGACTGCCACTGATTTCATACTGCCAGGCTCAACTGCTTCGGCCAAGATCTCTGCTATGTGCATCACTTTAATCGGGTGATTCTCGCGGCGAATAATCCCTTGCAAGTGCATCAGGCAAGACATGTCTGCTGCGGTTAATATCTGTGTGCCAGCTTGTAAGTGATCGGCGATTCGGTCTTGCCCCATCATGCACGACACCGCTTCTTCGGAGACCGCAAACGTTCCACCAAAACCGCAACAATCGTCATCTCGCTGAAGTTCTGAAAACTGAATGTCGTCCAACAATTCAAGTAATTGCTTTGGTTTGCTAAAACGGGGGCCGACTATTTCGCTACAACTACCCATGCGTAGATCACGCAAACCATGGCAGCTTTGATGCAGTCCGACTTGATGCGGAAACGAGCCAGATAGTTGATTGATTTTCAAAACATCGACCAGAAATTCGCACAGTTCAAATGTCTTGTTTTTCAATTCGTTGAAACCTGGCTGCCCGCCCAACAGTTCATCGTAATGATTCCGAACCATGGCCACACAACTGCCGCTGGGTGCCACCACATATTCATATTGTGCAAAGGTTTCTAAAAACCGCTGGGCCAACGGCAACGCATCGTCCCAACACCCGGTGTTTGACATCGGCTGCCCACAGCAAGTTTGATTTTGAGGATAAACGACCTCAAGACCCAACCGCTCAAGCAACCGCAACGTGGCCATTGCCACCTGGGGGTAGAGTTGATCAACATAACAAGGAACGAACAACGCAACTTGCATAAGACTTATTCCAAACTAACGAATCAAACATTCGCTGATAAAAAACGTGGGGTGAGTATCGCATTATAATCAGATCCGCGATAAAAACGACCTGGGAATCGATTGGTTAAATAAAGACCTCACCAGACCTTCCACCAAGGTTTCTTCTCTTTATCTTCCCAGCCACCAGGAGGTGGGTCTAGTTTTGTTTTAATAAAAGTAAGATATTTTGAGTCCTGATCTTCAAATATCTCTTGGCCATCTGCCATATAAGCACGTGCTAATTCATCCGCAGCCTGATCATGATTGCCAAGTTCAAGCTGACATTGGCCGAGTCGAAGGTGAAGAAAAGGGTTTCCAATTGCACCAGGACATTGCATTGCGTTGGAAAGATTGTCACGACCTGCTTCAAAATCGCCACTTAAAAAATTAGCATCGCCAATCGCAGCCAGCAGCCATGTTGCAGCTTCCCAATCTGTTTGTGGTTCAGGAAGAAGATTCCAAGCTTCCCAGTATTTCGCAAGTGCATCGGAATACTGATTCATTTCGGCAAGATCATCACCTAGAGCACTCAGTTGTTCGATCTTCTTGTGTGTGTCATCGGATAGTTCGGCCATTATGGACGTCGCTTATACTAAAGGGATACTTAGGAAGAAACTTTGGTCCGCAGTAGCGGACTCTACTAAAACTGATCCCGAATCACTACTTCACTCAACTCCAACTGCCCTGGCTTGGGCCAAGCCGCTTTCACTTGTTTGCCGACGGTGATCATGAAGCTGATTAGGTGGTTTTCTGGCAGGTTAATGAGTTGGCCGACTTTCTCGATATCGAAGCCGATCATTGGGCAAGTGTCGTAGCCCATGGCTTTGGCGGCAAGCATGATGGTTTGTCCGGCGATGGCACACGAGCGTTGTGCTTCGTCTCTTTGTAGCTGATCTTTACCTTCGTAGAAACCGGCCAGCATGCCGGACATCATTTTGCTGGTCTCTTCTGGTGCATCTTTCCAGTAGCGGGCAGGGTTATCAGCGTGGGCATTTAAGTCAGCGGCCAAGATGATCACCAGCGAGGCTTCTTCGACTTGAGCTTGATTGTAAGAGGCTTCTCGCAGTTTTGCACGCAGTTCTTTATTCTCTTTGATCAACACAAATCGCCAGTTTTGCATGTTGAATGATGTTGGCGACTGCACAGCGGCTTCCATCAGCTTGGTGACTTCGGCATCGCTCATTTCGTGTTGTGGATCGTAAGCTTTGACAGAGCGGCGTTGGTAAATTGCGTCGAATGTATCCATGTTTTCCGTTTCTAATGTATATGATAAAAGAGTATTTTTGTTTTAATTGAAGTGCGGGCAATAAAATCGATCATCACTTGGTTGCATCTTGACCCGCAAAACCGATAATTGGGGCTCTTCTCTCAACCATCCCAATTGAAGGAACTTTGTGATGAAACAGTTTGTGCCCACGTTGATTGTTAGTTTAGGGCTGCTTGCTATCTCTATTTCTAACAGTTTAGCGGCTGATGCTAAACGGCCCAATATCCTCTTTATCTATTCTGACGACCATTCGCATCGCACGGTCAGTTGTTATCCAGAGGCGTATGCCTGGGCCAAAACGCCGAATATCGACAAACTGGCCAAACAAGGCGTGCGCTTCACACATGCGTATGTTGGCACCTGGTGTATGCCATCTCGGGCCTCTATGTTGACCGGCCATCATCAATATGGGGTCGAATCAATGCGAATGGAGGGCACTTATCCAGGTAGCACTTATGATCCAGAAAAATGTCCGTTTTGGCCGAAAGTTTTTCGAGCCAATGGCTACACCACCGCACATTTGGGCAAGTGGCATACTGGGATTGATACCGGATCAGGCCGTGATTGGGACTACCAAAAAGTTTGGAATCGCCCACGACATACCGGCAACGCGGGCAATTATTACGATGGACAGTTGATTGAAACCGATGGCGGCAAAGCAGTTTTGACGCCTGGCTATACGACCGACATGTACACCCAATGGGCCGACGATTTTATTCGGGGCGATCATCGAGATGCCAAAAAACCGTGGTACTTATGGCTGTGCTACGGGGCAGTGCATGCACCGTTTACTCCGGCCGAACGTCACTTGGGTGATTACGCAGATATCAAAGTTGAAACACCGAAAGACATCTACCCGCCCCGACCTGGCAAACCAGACTACATGCAAAAGTTGGCACATTGGATCGAAGGGCCCAATGGCGAACCGATCTTGAATGCGGAACAATCGAAGATGAAAACGATTGCCCCGATGCCCGGTTTGCATGGAGACACACTCACGCATTGGGTACGTCAATATCATCAAGGCGTGTTGGCCATTGACGATGCGGTGGGCAAGTTGGTGAAAACGCTGAAAGAAACGAAGCAGTATGACAACACGCTGATTGTGTTCACTTCCGATCAAGGTTTCGCCTGGGGCCAACATGGCTTGCGTCATAAGCTGGCACCGTATGATGCCTCGATTCGATCTCCCATGATTATCAGTATGCCAAGCCAAATTGAGTCAGGCAAAGTCTGCCGCAGGATTGTCGCTGGCGTTGATTTGATTCCAACGTTCTTCCAGTTCGCCGGACTTGAACTTCCTTGGAAAATGCACGGACACGATCTGACCCCACTGCTAAAAGACCCTACTGCAAAATGGGAACATCCTACGCTGTTGACACTGACAGGTCGCAAGTATGGAAGCGACACCGATGTGATCACCGACGACCCTGAAGAGTTGTACTTGGGCGGAATCCCATGGTGGGTTTTCCTGGCCAAAGGGCGTTACAAATACATCCGCACGTTAGTGGATGATCAAGTGGAAGAACTGTACGACTTGAGAAATGACCCTGAAGAACTCGATAACTTGGCCGTAAAACCAGAGCATCAAAAGTTACTCAAACGCTATCGCAATAACTTGCTCAAAGAACTTCGCCGCACCGATGCCGGAATGGTGAACAACTTGCCGAGCATTAAGACGCTCGATTCCAAGTAGCGTTGTAGCCTAGTAGGGTACGCTATTGCGTACCAGGGAATGGGGTTTTGTTGTCAACCGATTTTTCTCGAACATCCTGGTCCGCAATAGCGGACCCTACTTCCTCGCTCGGCGAACTCAGTTGCTCCTTTGATGGCCTACGGCCACACCGACGACGTTCCGAATTCCTTGCCTAAACAGCGCATCGATCCTGACAGTGCTGGCACCGCAGTGGTGCGTTTACCCGCAGAATCGGAACTAACGGCGAAGTCGTTAAGGTTGTGATGTCGATCATAATTGCAAGGCTAAGGGATTCGCCTTGTCAGATGGGACAAAAGGCCCGGTATTAATACCGGGCCTTTTATTCATTCTTGACGTTCTATTTCAGCGGAAATTGATGTTCTAAAAATCAACCACCTCGCCGCCTGCATGTGTTAGCAGTTTGATGAATTTCTCTTTGGTCATGGTCTCGGTGATAATCCTGCGAGCACTGCCATCAAAAAGCACGACCGTAAATCCATTTTGATTCTTACGCACTAGCCCTTTCAATGGGTTGTCGAGGTCAATCTGAAAGTCGTCAGGCTTGGTCCAAGTCACGGCCTTCTCATCGGGAACTTCGAGTATCGCAATTGTGTTCGACAATCCATCGGTAATATTGCTAAACTTTAAGCGTTCATGCTCTTGAAACGGCAACCCTTTTGCTAACGGCACTTGATAATTGGTCATGCCTGGTGCAGCCTTGCTTCCTGGTCGTCTAAAAGTTTTTGGCATTAGACCAATCAGTTTGATATTATGTTCACTATCCCAAGGTTCATCTAAATGAAACTGATTGTATAGATCGGATTGTTCGAGAAATGGAAGAATGTGAACCCGCCACGAGAGCAGCGGTTTTCCATCTTTATCTCTCATCGTTTGCGACGGCATACGGATATAGGTGTCATGATAATTGTGCAATGTCAGTATGAGCTGCCTTAAATTATTCGTGGAACTAATACGTTGCGCAGCCATACTAGATTGGGCCACCGCGGGCATCACCAATGCCATGGTATAGCCGATCAGTATCTGTTGGGTTAGCTGTTCTTTTCCTTTCGTTGACAAGGTGAGCACGTTTCCTTCTCGTTTCGGTTTCAGGGTTTCTACAACAAAACTGCTCAGTCGGGATTGATATGTGGCGAGTGCTTTTTGGGTACTATCATATTGATTTTCATCAAACTGTGCATCGGCCATCTTTTGATAAAACGTCAAAACCTGATTCAGCGTGGCTTGAACTTCTTGTGCCGATGCTTCATCCGCCGTGGTTATTTTTGCCTCGAAGTAAGTCGAATCGGTAATCGATGCCTTCATCGAGATGGTATCGATTTGCGAGGGCAATGTTTTCACCGGGGCTAAACCGGGAGGGAATGTTAGAGGCGAAATCATAAAACTAGCCAGGTCTCGAATCGGTTCAACTGCCACAAAAACCTGTAGATCCGATTTGTCTAAGCTGTTGTTGACAAAATTCGCGAGTGGTCCTGATTTCGGATTCTGCTTTTGAGCGAGCATGTCACGTAACATTTCATCGTTGGCTGCAAGGATGGTCTTTTCATCCAGTTGATAGAAACTAGGAAAATAAGGACTCTGGGCCTGACGATAGCTGGGGCCATTTTCGGAAAACGGTGCCTTTTTAGTGCTCCCTTGCTCATCAAGTACTGGTAACAAATCATCAATAGAAGTGGGTTCGTTAAAACTGGCAACGACTCCGACGCGTGGTACGCCACTGGCCGCAGGAGGCGCAGCTACTAGTAACACGGAATCTAGGTGGACTGGATCAATCCCCAGCATTTGGACCGACATCGCCGACAAGACTTCCATGGGCAGCATTTGCAGATGCTTGTCAGTTAAAACCTTTTGCGGGTAAACAACCACCGCCGCTGAACTGTCGGGCGTAATAAATTGCGTATCGACTTCGGCAAATAGCGTTTGCTGAAACAGAACGATACCCATCAACGCACTGATGACTTTGAATTGACTAAAACGATACATAGATTTTTATCCCTTGGAGAAAATGAGGGGAAACATGTTGAACAGGAGAGAGACGAGCGTTATTTCTTTAAAGTTAATTCGATCACCACGGGTTTTTTCCCTTGATAGTCGTCGGTCATTTCAATAATCGCAGATTGGTTTTGGATTCGATAATTAAAAGGCTTGCCTGTCATTGGATTCGATGGAACAGGTATCACGGTTATCTGATCTAACGAACTAGGGAGTTTTCCATCGTTCAAGGCAGCATGCCAACGAATCGCTTCAATCGTTCTCAGGACTGCCACCTTACGACGACTCAATGCTTGAGCGGCTTGAACTTGGTTGATCGCAGGCAATAGAGTACTTGCCAATGGAATAATTTCTTTCGCTTTCGAATTGAGGCGAAACTCTTCTTCTCCGATACGATTATAGGGCAGGGCTTCGTGGTACGGAAAATAGCTGTACTTCAACAGATCATCACGAAGTTCTGCAAAGGCATGTTTGGTATATAACAGAATAGCACGAGCCTTTGACATTTTTTCGACAACGGTTTCAGCGTACCCATATTTTATCAATCCACTTTTGGCCCGTTTTGATTGGCTATAAACGTGAACTCGAAACAACATGGATTTGGCATTATTGTTTAATCCATCCGTCGCATTTCTCATGAACGTGATTTTCGAATACTCGGCCAACTTCGATAACACGGTGTTCAATTGAGTGTCCCAATAGGCATCGGAGAAACCATCTTTCTCTGCTTCATCTAGCTGTGGAAAGACCATTGCAACGCTGTTTTTCTCAAACTCAAGTGCATGCGAAAAGTCAACCACGGGGTCCGGCAAACTAGCGAGCATCCAAGAGAGATTCGGTGTGTCGGCGTGTTCCATCAGCACATACACTTGCTCTAGCATGATATTACTGATGGCGACCCCAACTAAGCCGCTTACCAGAATAAGCTCTCCCCCCACATGCTTGGCCAGTGTAAATCCAATGCGGAGGTCTTCGACTGCTTGTTCTATATTGCCTTGCGATATTTCATAATGTATTTTCAGGGCCAATAATCGAGCGATGCTCCGGCATTCTTGAATTGCAGGCAATAAGATCGAATACATATCGTGTTGCTGTTCTCGAATCGGCATCCCCCAATTACAATTTTGCCGCAATGCACCGTAACGGGTCTCTTGGAATACATTTTGATAATGATCCAGAACGCGTTTCACCTCATCAACTGGCAGCGTATCAATGGGGGCATCGGTCCATTGAGCGATATTCTCCCAGTGCGAAATTTGATCTTCTCGAGGGGCATTATTCTGTTGCATCAGCAAGATGGCCCGATAGTAAAGTGGGGCCGCGTTGCCTTCGTATTGATCCGTCCAACGATGTCGCATGGAGTATTTCAACGCAGGCACAGGCGGCACGGCAGGCTGAACTGTAAGGTGAATCAACTTGGTCGATTCTGGATAGCCAGTTGGCTTCGGTTGGCTGTCTGCTACGGGTTGCTCTTCACTTTCTAGACTAGAAGAGAGTTCATCTTCGGCCCAGCCTGTTTGCACTACACATAGTAGCAACGCGAGAATCCAGAGTGATTGAGATCGGATATTCATGAACAATTTTCCTAAGACTTATATCGATAATAGAAGGAATAAATCTAGCCTTTGAGTAATTCATTTAACAACTCGCGGTGCGTGCGAGTGACCGGTAACACACTGCCGTGTGTCGGTTCGGTAGCAGGTTCTATTTCTTCAAACGGGTTGCCAGAGTAGAGAAGCCGATTGCGAAACCAAGCGTTGGAATTTTTAACAAGCCACGCTGGTTTGAAGTTAGGAGAGTTTGTCTGGGGCATGAGCGCGACAGGCAAAGCCACGCTGGTCGGAGGCGTTTCAACCACTGCCAGAGAAGTTGGTGATGGTGTTTCAGGCTCGGGAGGATTGTGATTGGCAATCGGGACTTCTGGGTCATTGCTGGAAAGCAAAAAACCTGTTTGCACCAACGACACACACGCCAACATACCGCATAGGGTGGCCCATTTTCTGACAGCCGAATTTGTCTTACGACCGGCTTCAACTTGGCCCGCTTCAAACATCAGGGCATCACGATTAATCGCGGCACCACTGGGAACTAGTTCGGCCAGTTCGGCTTCAAACAGACTTTGGTCAAAATTCAGCGGTTCGTTTTGCATGGTTCTTCCAATCGTTTTCGTAGTTCTTGTATCGCTTGCTGGAAAGTGCGATGGGTGGTGCTGTCTGACTGGCGAACTAACTTTCCAATTTCTTTGAAAGTTAGCTTGCCCCAAATTCTGGCAACCACGATTTCTTTTTGCAGGGCCGGTAAATGTGCCAAGGCTTCGACTGCTGCTTGGCCATCTATCGCCGCACTAGGGTCAGACTCAAACCAAGTCGACCGCGTTTGTGCGGCAATGGCCTCTCGATTTTTTCGGCGTTTGCTGGCCCTGGTAATTTGAAACGCTTCGTTGCGTACCACCCGAAACAGCCACGCCGCCGGGTTGTCAGGCAAGCCAGCTCGACTTGCCAATTTCACAAAAGCGGCTTGCACCGCATCTTCTGGTTCACTGCACAACTGCCGAGCATACAACGTCAGCGCAGGGGCATGTTGGTCTAATAATTGACCAAGTACCGTGGCACTGATTTGGCTGTGATCTGGACTCGACAAAAAAAGCTCTCCCTGCTGGCGTTACTTAAAGAATGCCGCCCAGTGGGCATTGTCCCATAATTTCATGGAAAAAGGAAAGGATTTTGATTCATCTTGTTAATCGTGTGCATACTGTCTTAATAATGGTCAGAATACTCGCCTGGCGCTAGACGCTGGGGCGTGGGCGATATTAAAATAGGGAGCAGCCTATGCCTGGGCCAGTCCTCACTACATAAACACTTAGGAAACTTTTAGTTATGAGTCAATTCAAATTCGTCTTCAGGTTGTTCCTGGTTGTCATGGGCTTCATGACCATAACAGCCACAGTTCGGTCAGAGGAAAAACAGCCTGATATTGTTTTTATCATCGTCGATGATCTGAATGACTGGGTGGGCTGTCTTGGCGGTCATCCCGATGCCAAGTCACCGAACATTGATGCTCTGGCGAATAGTGGGATGCTTTTCTCTCAAGCCTACTGCAACTCTCCGCAATGCCGCCCCTCGCGGACAAGCTTGAACTATGGGATTTATCCTTTTAACACCGGGACTTACTTCAATGCCAGGAGTCCCCAAGAAACACCAATCAAAACACCGAGCATGCAGCAGTTCTTCATGGAAAGCGGTTACCGTGTTGTTAGCGGGGGTAAAGTTTTTCACGGTAATCCCGGCAAGGTAGGAGATGCACTATTGGGAAGACCAAGAGATCCCAAACCACCCAAGGGAGAAGACAACTTCAATGCTTTGCGAGCGCCAAACGATGGCTATGCCCTTGATGTCACCGACAAAGAAATGGGAGATTACAAGGTCGCTAGTTGGGCCATCGAGCAATGGAATGAAGTCACCGAAAAACCTCTCTTCATGTCGGTTGGTTTCTACCGACCACATCGACCGTTGCAAGTGCCCAAGTCTTGGTTCGAACATTTTCCACTCGAATCGATTCAGCGTCCTGCTGAACCTGACAGAGTGGATGACTGGGCCGACATGCCAGTGTTTGCTCAGCGTCTTGCCCGCACCCACGCCCATAAACCACTCCACAAGGGACTGAGTGATCACGAGTACATTGTTGCTAATGATGAGTGGGATGCCACAATTCGCGCCTATCAAGCGTCTATTGCTTTTGTTGATCACCAGATCGGCCGGTTTGTCGAGAGTCTAAAGCACAATCCTCGCGGACGTGAAACATTCGTCATGCTGGTGAGTGATCATGGTTGGCATCTGGGCGAAAAGAAACACTGGTGCAAGGGAGCCATCTGGGAACAGACCACGCACATTCCCTTCATCGTTCACGGACCAGGAATTAAAACTGGTTCTACCTGCACCCAGCCAGTCAGCCTGATTGACGTTTATCCTTCGCTACTAGATCTTGCGGGAATCGAAATCCCCGACTGGCTCAACGGCACTTCCATCAAACCGCAACTCGCCGAACCATCTTCCCCGCGATCTGCTGCAATTTCATCTTACGGGGAAGGTAACACTTCGATTCGCACCGAGCGCTGGCGTTACATCCGTTACGAAGACGGCAGCGAAGAACTCTACGATCACCGAATCGATCCAAACGAATGGACCAATTTGGCGAACCAACGCGAGCATAAAAAGCTAAAGAAACAATTGGCTGCAATGATCCCAACCGATCAGCATTCAGGCATAAAAGTGCAAAGTTGGTTTGATAAGTTTCAAAAGTGACCGATAGCAGAGGACACAGTATGAAAACCTCCGCAATCTAAGAATGAAAATCACTAAATTAAACCACCTAGAGTCGCTGGGCTCTTGCACCGTTGTGAGGCGAAGGGCAAGTATTTCATCTTTTTGGATTCTTTTCTAAAATAGTTTGTCTGGAACTGTCTGCGTTGGTACTTGGGTATATGGAGAACCATAAATTGAACGAAACGCCTCTTATTCAGCAATACATCCAATTTCGCAGCTGATTCCCTGGGAAAAGTCCATGGAGCTGTTTGCCGCCTGGAAAGAGGCGGGTTACCTAGCAGAGATCCATATCTTTCAGACGGCCGGCATGGTTTCGTGGAAAAGGGAGGTGGAGCAGACCACTTTATGGACCGCCTGCAGCAGTGGATGAAGGTGAACAAGTGGCTGAACAAGGTACAATGATTACTCAAATGCTCGGTGAAGTAGCTGAGCAGAAGTCATATGGGAAATGTCGGTTGATCTGATTTTCAGGATAAGGAATAAACAATGCGTATCTATTTGATGTTGGTATTAGCGGTGTTCGTCGTTGGTGTTCCTTCGGCAGTGGCTCAGGAGTCTAAGCTCAGCGAGAAGCAAAAGAGCCAGCTTCTTAAAAGGTTCCCCAAAGCCGACGCCAATAAAGACGGCAAGTTGGACGATTCGGAATTGACCGCCCTTCGAGATTTCATGCAAGCCAGGCGAAAGAATTCCAATATAACACAGACTCCAAATGCTAATCCGCAAGCGGATGCGGATGCAGAAAAATGGAACACGACCGGCTTGCAACAAGCGAACACCATGGGTGGCGGCCAAGCGGCGATTCCAAAAAGCGGGAAGTTTCGCGTGTTCGTGCTCATGGGACAATCCAACATGCAAGGCGCCGGACGGGCGAATGATCTGAAGGCGTCTTACACTGAAAAACATGACCGCATCAGAATTTGGGCCAATGGACGATGGGAATACTTTATCCCGACCCAACGTCACGGTCCAGGTGTGTCGTTCGCACATCAGCTTGCTGATTTCTGGCCAGACGATACCATCGGCATCATCAAGGTGGCAAGCGGCGGAACGGGAGTTCGCGGGTTCGAAAAGAACTGGTCGTTTGAGCGGGCCAACCGTACGTTCGA
>NVWB01000126.1 GCA_002733575.1 Blastopirellula sp.
TCAAGGCTTAGACTTTAAAGAGCCTGATGCTTATGCTGAAGTGCCGACGACCTATATCGTTCCAGAAAAATTCATGAACTTCAGTACATCTGGTCTAAAGGCCACGGTAGCTGCCGGTGAAAACAATATCCCGTTTGACTTGAGTTCCAAGTAAGCTACTTGATATTTAACCAAAATAAAAAAGGCTCGCATCATAGCGAGCCTTTTTTTATTGATTGAGCGTTGAACACAAATCTCTTTTCTTCAAGTAAGAACAACAATAGTCCGTTATCGTTTTGATTTTCAATTGAAACTTCGCGTCGCCTGGGACTTCAAATGATTGACCGCCGGCGAAGCCATCTTGATCTCATTCAGCCACGACGTGATTATCGAGTCGGCCAGTATCGTCGCAGGCAACGGCCAATGCGGCGGGTTCTATCAAGTGGGCAATAATACACGCTGACCATTATTGCATCGATGCCGATATCGACGCCAACGACGAATCAGGCAAACTTAGTGACATCGGTGTTCTGAAAAAAGGCGAAACGCTACGTCTTGATAGCTCTCAACATTATGGCTCAGAAACACCTAGCCGCTGGCGATTGGCCGATTTAACCGTGCGGGTGCTTATCGACCCGAAGAAGCAATCTAAAGTAAAGGAATTTCTCATAAAATAAATAGTGTTTCTCAAGTCTGATGCATTCTTATCATCTTCATACCTAATACGCTATTCACCCAAAAAACTCGCTAGAATGCGAGATTTATCTACATATAAAGCGTCTAAACTCACTATGGCACTCAATCAATTGCCAGTCAGCATAATAGAAAACCAACACACTGGATGTTGTCAAAGGGTAATTAGCGGTAATTAATAATTTTTTTCACCGTAAAACACTTGACTAGTGAGTCGGTATTAGAAATACTATCTACCATAGTCAGCAGGACTTAAAGCTTCGATGTCTTTCATTCTGATATGGAGCACTCATCCATCATTCTTCTATTCATTTTTAAAGGAGGTCAAACATGACCCAAACTAGACGCGGCTTTACACTAGTAGAATTGCTAGTGGTGATTGCCATCATCGGTATTTTAATTGCCTTGTTGTTACCGGCGGTACAACAAGCACGCGAAGCGGCTCGGCGTATGGAGTGTACGAACAAGTTAAAGCAACTTGCCCTTGCAACGCACAACTTCCATGACACGTATGATCGCTTCCCTTGTTCCTCCAATGATCCACTATTCGCTGGTCCAAATGGCCCAAGAGATTTTGGTGGTAGACGAGATCGCTGGAGTTGGATTGTTACAATCTTGCCTCAAATTGAACAAAATGCAATTTGGGATGAATTTGTAAAAAATGAGTTGGGCCAGCGTACCCCTTGGAATAATCGTTTAATTCAAAGAACTCGAATTGATGCTTTGCTTTGCCCTTCCGATGGCCAAAGCAAAGCAGGTGGTGATCGAAATTTGGCCCCAACTAGTTATCACTGTAATCGTGGTGACTTCTGGTTAAACTGGAATTGGTGGGAAGCCAATGGTCCATTTACTCAAGGCCGACCAGGTCAAGGATATGTTCATGGTTTTGAACGTGTCACCGACGGACAAAGTAATACCTTCTTAATCTCAGAAGCTAAAATTGGTGTTGCTGGAAGTAAAAAAGTAGGCGAGGGTTTTGCCCGAAATATCGGTTCCTCCAATAATGGGAATACGCCATCTGACTGCCTTGCTGCAGCATCAGGTGGAATCATTACAGGTGCTGTTCAATCTAATGGTTGGAGAATTGGCTGGCGCTGGGGTGATGCTATGACTGTTTACACACAGTGGATGCCTATCCTGCCTCCCAACTCACCAAGTTGTGGACCGCATGCAGAAAGATGGGCATTGATCACTGCTACCAGTTATCACCCTGGCGGTGTCAATGTTGCATTGTGTGATGCTTCTGTGCAGTTTATTCCAGATACGGTTGATTCTGGAGACCCTACATTAAGAGCTAAAGATCAACCTGGATTTAATGGTCGCCCACAAGACCGTCAAGGCCCTTCACTTTATGGTGTTTGGGGATCGATGGGATCGAAGGCTGGTGGCGAAACAATTAGTCAATAATATTTGTTTCTTCACTTCTGATAAATCCTCAAGATTTGTAATTTAAGTTTACGAGTCAGGCATGCTGGTCAAAATTATCAGCATGCCTCACTTTCAAGAGTCAATCTTTCGCATTGAGATATATAATGAAACATTTGTTCAAGCCAGCTAAATTATTAACTCCCTTGCTCTTCCTGACACTCACAGCGATTGGTTGTGGTGGTCCGAGCACATTTCCAACAGAGTTAGTGACTGGCACAGTCACGGTAGATGGGGCTCCCGTTGAAGGAGCAACCGTTACCTTTCATCCCATCACTGAAGGTCAAGGCAATAGTGCTGTAGGAATGACAGATGCCAGTGGCGTTTATCATCTCACGGTGGTGGGCAACACAGGTGAGTTAGCACCTGGACCTGAAAAAGGTACCACTGTTGGTGAATATGAAATAAAAATTTCAAAATTCATCGAAGAAGACGATTCAGCACAGACTCAAGAAGAAGTAGATGCTCAAGGCTTAGACTTTAAAGAGCCTGATGCTTATGCTGAAGTGCCGACGACCTATATCGTTCCAGAAAAATTCATGAACTTCAGTACATCTGGTCTAAAAGCCACGGTAGCTGCCGGTGAAAACAGCATCCCGTTTGACTTGAGTTCCAAGTAAGCTACTTGATGTTTAACCAAAATAAAAAAGGCTCGCATCATGGCGAGCCTTTTTTTATTGATATGATTCGGTATCGAAGAGCAGTCTCTTTACTTCAAGTAAGAACAACAGTAGTCGGTTATAGTTTTGATCTTCAATTGAAACTTCGCGTCGCCTGGGACTTCAAACGACTGGCCGCCGGTCACGGTTTGCCAATCTTCAGAGCCGGGGAGTTTCACTTCTAAGTCACCACTGGTGATTTCCATCAGTTCTTTTTCGGCAGTGCCAAACTCGTAATCGCCGGGCAGCATGATGCCCAGGCTTTTGGTCGAGCCATCGGCAAAGGTAATCGTGCGGCTGGTGACTTTACCATCAAAGTAAATGTTGGCAGCAACTTTGACGGATACGTTTTCTATTTCTGACATCAGTAGCGTTTCTCTCTAAGTGGTTATTTCTGAGTTACGAATTCAAAGTCCCTTTGGTGCTGGGGACTCCGGTCATGCGGGTGTCGTGTTCGACTGCCATTCTTAAGGCTCGGGCCGTGCATTTGAAAATGGCTTCGCTCACGTGGTGACTGTTGCGGCCATAATGGACATTCACATGCAGGTTGCACAGGGCATTGGCGGCCACGGCTTGCCAGAAGTCTTCGACTAGTTCGCTGTCGAATTCGCCGATCTTCTGCGAAGGGAACTCGGCGTTGAAGACCAAGTAATATCGCCCACTTAAATCAAGCGTGATTCCGCACAGGGTTTCTTCCATCGGCAGTGTGAAGTGGCCATAGCGGTTGATCCCTTTTTTGTCGCCGATTGCTTCGCGGATCGCTTGCCCTAAGCAGATGCCGACATCTTCGACCGTGTGATGCTGATCGACATGCAGATCGCCATCGGCTTTGACCTTCAAATCAAAAGCCCCGTGTCGGGTGAAGAGTTCGAGCATGTGATCGAAGAAACCGACGCCGGTCGAAATCTCGCTGATGCCGGTGCCATCGAGATTGAGTTCCAACTGAATGTTGGTCTCGTTCGTTTTACGATCAATTGTTGCAGTACGGGCCATCGGTTCTTAATTTCCTTGTTGATCTAGTGCCATGCGAATCAGACTCAAACAGGCATCGGTCTGATCGTCGGTGCCGACTGAAATACGAATTCCTTCGTCCCAGTTCGGATACTCCATATATCGGACAAGTACCTTGTTCTGTTTGAGGAACTCGTAGACAGCCTTCAAATTCCGACCTGGATAAGTTGCCCAAACGAAATTGGCGGCAGAATCGGGCACATCGAACCCCATTTCTCGCATTTGTAGGGTCATCCGCTGGCGGGTAGCAATCACTTTCAGGCGATTGGCTTGGACCCAAGCTTGGTCATCAATGGCCGCTGTGGCCGCTGCAATCGAAAGAGAATCGCAATTGTAGCTGTCTTTGACCTTCATCATTTGATCAATCATTTGTGGTTGAGCAATCAAAAACCCAAACCGTAATCCGGCCAACGCGTACGACTTGCTCAGCGTTCGCGCGACCATGATCTTTTCGTTCTCTTTGACCAAATCAATGCAGTTGTCTTCAGCGAAATCGGCGTAAGCTTCATCGATGACTAGAGGGCAGGGCAAGCTATCGGCCAGCTTGCGAATTTGATCTTTAGAAACCTGAGTGCCAGAGGGACTGTTGGGATTCGGCAAATAGGCCAAGCGTAAATTGGGGCCGCCGATGCCAAATGTTTCAGGCAGCGTCCAGTCTTTATTAAATGCAACCTCTTCGCTCTCGGCTCCTTGGATTTTTGCCAGCGTTTTATAAAGCACATAGCTGGGTGTCGGAAGTCTTAGCCATTGGCCGGGCCCAACGAAGGAGCGGGTCAAGATTGTTAGGATATCGTCACTGCCGTTGCCGCATAAAATCCAGTCGGGCTCAACGCCCAATACTTCGGCGGCCCGAACTCGAAACGATTGCCCAACCGGGTCAGGATACCGGGCCAACCCTTGTTCTAAACGCGAAGCCACCGCGGTCGCTACGCTGATAGATGCAGGGTACGGGTTTTCGTTGGTATTCAGCTTAATGAACTTGCCAGCTTGCGGCTGTTCACCTGGCTTGTAGCCAGCCATCGCGTCGATTTCAGGACGAAAATAACTCATCGATTACAATCAAGTTCAGAGGATTTAATTAATTCGGATATCAACACTTTGGCGATGAGCGGTCAGCCCTTCTTTGTCGGCCAAGCGTTGGACATCAGCCGCCACGTTTTTAATTCCCGCTTCGGTGAAATGAATCACGCTGCTAGAACGTAAGAAGTCATTGGCCGAGAGCCCACTGGCCCAGCGTGCGGTTCCGCCTGTTGGTAGCACGTGAGAAGGACCAGCCACATAGTCACCTAAAGCTACAGGTGTATAGTTGCCCAGGAATGTCGCCCCGGCGTTGGGGATTTTTTCGAGCAACTCTTCGGCGTTATCGGTGGCAATGTGTAAATGTTCTGGTGCCAATTCGTTCGCAATTTGACACGCTTCGTCGGCATCACGGGTTAAGATCATGCAGCCGAATGCTTCTAAACTACGGATGGTTAAATCGCAGCGTTCTAGTTTCGCTACTTGGCGGTTTAGTTCGGCATACGTCGCTTCAAGCGTTTCTTTGCTCCAAGTCACCAGCACTGCGGAACCTGGCGAGTGTTCGGCTTGGGCCAACATGTCTGCCGCAGTGTAATCGGCTCTGGTGGTTGGATCGGCAATCACAACCACTTCGCTTGGCCCGGCGATGGAATCAATATCGACTTCGCCGTACACATGTTTTTTGGCAAGCGCCACAAACAAGTTGCCGGGGCCGACGATCTTATCGACTTGCGGGATGCCTTCGACTCCGTAAGCCAAAGCGGCCACTCCTTGGGCACCGCCAACGCGATAAACTTCGGTAATGCCGATCTCGTGGCAAGTGGCCAGCAAGTCAACATTGTACGAACCGAACGGGGTAGGGGGGGCGATCACAGCCAGTTCTTCCACGCCTGCCGCTTGGGCCGGAACCGCGGTCATCAATACCGTGGAAGGATAAGCGGCCGCTCCGCCTGGCACACACAATCCGGCACGCTTGATGGGCCGGTAGCGTTGTCGCAAGAAACCACCGTCTGGCCGAGGCAATTCCACATCTTTGTGTAAAATGGCCGTTTGAAAGTCAAGAATGTTTTGCTTGATTCTGCGAATCGTTTCGAGAAACTGCGGATCAGCGGCAGCGTGGGCTTCAGCGAGTTCTTGTTGGGTTACGCGAATCGTCTCTGGCGTCAATTTCTTGCGGTCGAGCTTCTCGCCATAATTTAATACTGCTGACAAGCCATCGGTGGCCACATCGTTACAGATACGGTCGACCACTTGTACAGGTGACAGAGCTTCACCAAAAACATCGATGGTCAACTGGCGACCCGCTTCGCTCACCACATTCCCCGTGGGGCTTAACTTCTGTCGCAATAAATCCAACTGCTGACGCACATCGTCTTGCGAAGTATCGATCCGCTGTAGTTTGAGTTCCACTTGGCTCATGTCTGTTGTCTATATAGAAGTGAATATATTTGATAAATCTCAACCCGAAGCGTAAGCGAGGAGGAAGCTTAGCTGCGGTTCCTCCTCGCTTACGCTTCGGGTTGAGATTGCTATGGAATCGTGCAATTTTATGAAGTGTCTAACCAACCAGACACGTAACCCTCTATTGTGTTCGCTCACCGGGGTTTTCGGAAGGGGCGATTCGGCGTGATCCACTAACTATTTCCCGCTGCAAATCATTCTCCAGCAGCGGTGAATTCGTTTGTTGCGGAAGTCCTCTGGCACGGTTTGCTTCGAGATTTCTCGCACTTTCACGCCTTGCAGCAGTTCTTCGTCTAGTTTAAATCGCCGGTAATTGGATGAAAAATAAATCACGCCCTCATCGGCCATCCGGGAAATAAGCATCGCAAGGGCCTCGACATAATTCTGCTGCACATCCCAAACTTCATCGGTTCGCTTACTATTCGAGAACGTCGGCACATCCATTACCGCCAGATCGTACTTCTTATCGGTAGGATCATTCTGCAAAAAGGCCATCACATCGGCTTGAACTAATCGGTGTGCACTTCCAGTAAAACCATTGATTTTCAGGTTGCGTTGAGCCCAAGCGGTATACGTGGGCGAGAGATCAACCGTAGTCGTTGAAGCAGCACCGCCAGCGGCGGCATAAACTGAAAACGAACCGGTGTACGCAAACAAATTGAGGAAGTGTTTTCCCTCGGCCTGCTCACGCACCATCTTACGTGTGATTCGATGATCAAGGAACAAGCCGGTATCGACATAGTCAGACAAGTTGACCTGAAACTTCAGGCCATCTTCTTCCACGTCATAAATGAACGATTGCTTGGCCACTTTCTCATGTTGTGTTGCACCACGTTGACGATCTTTGCGTTTGACGAAAACTTGATTCTGCGGAACATCCAACGCCTCGCCTGCGGTCTTGGCCATCAGATCAACCCAACTACCATGTTCGCCGATGGTGCGTTCATGCGGGCGATCATATTCGGTGATGTGCAAACAGTCGTGGTATTTATCCACCACAAACGGAAGCTCGGGAATATCACGTTCGTAGAGTCGGTAACAGTGAATCCCGCGACTTGGCCAACGACGTAAATGTTTGGCTCGTTTTACCAGGCGACTACGAAACAACGCGGCCTGTTCATCTGCTTTGCCTGATAATTGACCGAACGCCGGCACAATGGTCCGCCGCTTTCTGGGTTCCTGCTCAGTTTCTTCGACGGGAGTCTCAAGAGGAATGCTCTCGGTTTCTGTGATGTCTTCTTGTTCTAATTCTTCGTCTTTTGTCGCATCATAATTCTTGGGAGGTGCTGGCCCAAAGAACGAATAGTACTGGCATTCAATTCGAGCGTTGAAAATCTTGCGGCGGCGATCTGCTTTGCGACCGATCAGTTGTTCAAAGCGAGATTTCGCGGTCAACACATAGTGCGACCAAGTTGGCATGCCACGCAACACATCAGGGAAGGTGGCGTACAATTCTTCCAACTCTCTTGATTCGCCTATTCGCTCTCCATAGGGCGGGTTGGTAATCACGCAGCCATATTTTCTTCGATTGGTGAAGTCTCGAAAATCTTTTTGTTGCCAGTGAATATCCTCGCCTACACCAGCCTGTTCGGCATGAAATCGGGCCAGCTTCAAAGCTTCTCGGTCGATGTCGTAGCCAATGATTGCTTGTGGGAAGCCAGGCAGTTGTTGCTCTTTCGCGTCATCGCGGGCTTGCTGCCAAAGTTCTGGTGGCAATTGCGGCCAGGCTTCGCTGGCGAATTCTCTTCGCAAGCCAGGGGCAATGTTTCTTCCGATCATCGCGGCTTCAATCGGAATGGTGCCGGAACCGCAAAACGGATCGATCAGCGTACGATCACGATTCCAATAACTCAGTTGAATCAGCGCGGCTGCCAGGGTTTCTTTCAGCGGGGCTTCACCGACCAGTGTTCGATAGCCACGCTTATGCAAGCCGACGCCTGTGGTGTCGATGGTCAGCGTGACTTCGTCTTTGAGGATGGCCACTTCCAGTGTGTATTTGGGGCCGCTTTCTGGCAGTTCTTCAACGCCATGTGCTTCTAGCAGTTTATCAACCACCGCTTTCTTCACCATGCGTTGGCAAGCTGGCACGCTCGATAGTTGTGATTTGTGCGAACGCCCGTTGACCGGGAATTCAGCATCGGCAGGTATCCACTCATGCCACGGCAACGCTTTGGTTTGATCAAACAACAGGCCAAAATCATCGGCAGCAAAATGCCCGACACGAATTAGAACGCGGTCGGCAGTTCTTAGCCACAAGTTGGCGCGGACAATATCGGCTTCATCCCCGTGGAACAGAATCCGGCCTGAGCCGATGATCTCGGTCTCGTACCCTAGCTGATTCAATTCGCGCGCAGCGACCGCCTCAATTCCAAAAGCAGTCACGGCCAATAGATCAAATTTAGGCAAACCAGGTTCCCTATGCAGTTAAAAAGGTGAAGACGAATTCATCCATATTACTCTACAAAGGCAAATCTGAGAACGGGCTAGAACTCCTTTAATCTCGCTATTCTGCTGTAAAACATTCGCTTTGTAGTGAATTTCGTATTCCGGGTAGCCGTTGGTCGATTAAAGCAGCCGCCTGGCAGTACAGAAAGATTCTCACGCTAAGTCCCAAAGGGGCAAAGAAAAAGAGTTTTACCACGAAGGCTCCAAGGCACGAAGAAAGGAAACGGTTAATTGCAAATCCTTCGTGTCTTCGAGCCTTGGTGGTAAATAAACAATCCCACACGTAGGTCAGTGCTGTGCCTGACGGAGATTGAGAACCGAGATCGCTTCGTCGTCAGTCACTTGCGGCCCTCTAATTCTCTCTGAATCCTCCCCAGTCCGCTCCATTTAACATTCGGCAAGGCCGTTTTGAGTTTCTCGAAACGCTCTGCTGTCATCCCTGTACATCCCGATAACGAGCACTCTTTCAATGAACTCATGCGAGACATATGCTCAAGAGAAATGTCAGATACCTCAGACAAGTCGGCGTCATCCAGCCACAATATCTCCACCTGAGAAAGTTGCGTTATTCCGTCAAACGCACTGTCCGACAACTGTGAATCCTCAATTAATAGTTGTCTTAACTCACGATTCGATTGGAGAAGTGACATACAAGTCGTATTGATCTCACAACCAACGAAATCCAAACGTTTCAGTGAGATAATGCTGGAAATGCACTTGATCGCAAAGTTATCGACTTCCGTGCAATATTGGGCACTGAACCACTCTGTGGATGGTAGATGCGTTAGCATTTCAAAGTGTGGCGACTTAAACCTTTGTCCCAAAAACCCGACGAGTTTCGGTTTCGAGCCGGACTCCCAGTCGCCATCAAGCCTAAGGATCTCGAGGCGAATCAAATTCTCTGTAGCCGTCAACTTTCCCCATGTGGATGGTTCATTGGGGGGAGCCGCCAACACGGTTTCCTTATTGGCGAATACCATGACAATGACAGCCAGAAGCGTGTAGGCAGGGAGCTTAATTAGTGAAGAGGTCATTTAAAATAATCCTTTAAAAACTAGGACTTACCGCGTTCTGATAAACAATCCCACACGTAGGTCAGTGCTGTGCCTGACGGAGATTGAGAACCGAGATTGCTTCATCGTCAGGCACAGCACTGACCTACA
>NVWB01000127.1 GCA_002733575.1 Blastopirellula sp.
CCACCCTGAAAGCCAACGAGGCTCAGCTGGAAACAACCATCCGACACGAACGCAAGCAAGCAGCTGAAAAACTGGAGATATTGAACGAAGCTCAGGAAAAACTCTCCAATGCATTTAAAGCCCTTTCGTCCGATGCACTCAAAAGTAATAACGAATCGTTTCTTAAATTAGCCAATGCCAGTTTAGAGAAGTTCCACGTAACCGCTAAAGGGGATCTTGAAAAACGGCAACAGTCAATTGATGCCTTAATTAAACCGGTGGAAAAATCGTTGAAACAAGTCGATGATAAATTACTATCCATTGAGAAGCAACGCATAGAGGCGTACAGCGGCCTGACTGAGCAGGTCAAGTTTCTAACAGCAACCCATCAGGAATTACGCTCTGAAACAGCGAATCTGGTCAAAGCACTTCGCCGACCAGAAGTACGCGGTCGCTGGGGTGAGATTCAACTCAAGCGTGTCGTCGAATTGGCGGGCATGCTTGATCACTGTGATTTCTTTGAGCAAATCTCAGTTCAAACCGAAGATGGCGTATTACGTCCCGACTTGATCGTACAACTTCCAGGAGACAAAAACATTGTTATTGATTCCAAGGTACCACTGACCGCTTTCCTGGAGTCGATCGAAGCGACCGATGAAAAAACGCGTCTGGAGAAACTAAATGATCATGCCAGACATGTCAGGAAACATATCAGGGAGCTTGGCAAGAAGTCCTACTTTGCTCAGTTTGATCACACGCCTGAGTTTGTTGTGTTGTTCCTACCAGGCGAAGTGTTTTTTAGTGCTGCCCTGGAACAAGATCCTTCCCTGATCGAAATGGGTGTAGAGCATAATGTGATTGTTGCGACACCAACAACACTGATTGCCTTATTGCGGGCGGTTTCGTACGGATGGCGACAAGAAGGACTGGCGCAAAATGCCAAGGAGATTAGCGAGCTAGGGCGAGAACTTTACAGTCGCCTTTCGCAAATGGGAGGGCATCTGGCCAAAGTTGGCAAAGGACTTGAAGGGGCGACTAAGGCATACAACTCCGCCATCGGTTCAATGGAAACCAGAGTGCTGGTTACGGCCAGGAAGTTCAAAGATCTGGAGGTGACGACAGGTAAAAACGACTTGGAGAGCCTGGCACCGATAGAACAGATCACTCGCGAATTGCAGGCCCCAGAGATGCTTTAGGAGAGTTCGGAAGAACACAATACACCTGATGTATCGTAATCCGGTGAAGTAAAGTTACTTCAAGTCACGCCAAATTTCAAATACCGGGTAAGGCTTACGCATAGGTGAAAGCATACCCCATTCCGATTCGATTGGCATGCCAGAAGCTGCGGCTTTCCAAGTTAAGTCGTATGCTTCAAACGCGACACCATAGTAGACCCAGTTGTTATCGGTGGGGTCTGTTATTATTTTTCCTTCCGCTAGATAGGATTTCCAAAACGCGGCTTGTGTGTCGCTGGTGAATTGTGGTTTGCCTCCGTGTGGGAAACCGGTCTCTTTTAACAACAGCGGCAGGGTTGATTTTTTCGCCAACTTCATTGCTTCGTTACGTGCCCAATGAGCGGCTTCTTTCGCTTCAAAGTCTGGGCGATCAAACACTGGGTGAATATTTGGAGCTAAAAAGTCTCCAAACTGCAAGAGAAATTCATGCTGGTACCCCACGAGTGGTTCTGAGGTGGAAAGTGGAATGTTTGACTTCAATTGAGACTTCAACCGATCCACGGCAAAGTGTAAGTCTTCTGGCTCGTAGCGTCCAAAGGTCAATCCTTCGTTGCCGACCATAATGCCAATCGCCATTCGTTCAGCGTATTGATCGGCCAGCTTGGCCACTCCATCAATCTCGGCAGTCTCTTTGATATTCCATATGCCAAGGATCACTGCCTTGTATCCCAGCTGTTTAGCTAAGTATAAAATCCGAGGCGTACTAGAAGAATCGTAACCATATAAAATCAAGCCATCAAAAGCCGGGCGAAGTAATTTTAAGTCAGCTTCCAGTGAACTTG
Source organism: Blastopirellula sp. (assembly GCA_002733575.1). Lineage (GTDB taxonomy): Bacteria > Planctomycetota > Planctomycetia > Pirellulales > Pirellulaceae. Next base: position 1,997 of record NVWB01000127.1, read on the forward strand.
TTTTCAGATTCAACGCATTGGCTGGACTACGCGGATCGAGGCCCGATGCCGAATAGCAAACCATTTTCGAGCCCGAAGATTGAATATATTCAAACAACTTGAACTCTTCAGCCTGTGCTGAATTCAACAGACAGCAGAGTACAAACATGTTGAAAACTAAGAAATAGTTCTGAGAAATTCTAGACGTCATAAATTCGCTTGAGGTGCTAAGAGTTTATTTCATAGTGTCAAATACTAAGCTATGACAATTTTCGACAACATGGTTATACCTTATCTCCCGACAATTCCTATTTGGGTTGATTGGGATTGGTTAATGACCATATGGAAGCTTGTGCTTGTCGCGAGAAAGTCAAAACTATGCGGCGTGAGTTTCATCTTCCTAGATAGCGGTGATTCGTAATTTCTGGCAATTCGCGATTTTCTCCCAGGAAATCAAACCTAATGACTAAGATATTGATTGCCTAAAGAGTTACTGCGAAAGAAAGGAATAAACAACAAAAATCCGGGGTTTTTGGTAGACACAAGTGAAGGCTTATGTAAAATCGGCAGAGTTGGCGAGGGGATTGAGTAGTGCAAAGCCCTGATTTTGTATGAAGTCTCTGGGTTCAGATTAAGAAATACTGTCCGCAGTCAGTACTGACTCTCGTTTTTACCTAGAGACGGGTGAATCGGTTCTGGCTCATTCCAAATGAAAAAACCCAGGTAATAAAAGATGATGAACGAGCCAGATAACCCAGAAAAAAGCACAACACCTCAATCGCGTGGCGTGGTTAGAGAACCAAAAGGAGATTTGTCCAATGATGATCTTATGGTCTCGTGGTTGGAAAATACTGCTTTGGCTTTCTCCCAGTTTGTTTGCTTGTTTTTTTGTGTGGTCTTCCCCATCGTTTCAATATACAATGTCAAGATCGCGTTTCGCCTCCAGCTTGGGATGCCCTGGATTCTTCTTTTAATTGCGAGCGTTCCAGCGGGATTTCTCTTTTGGTACGGTTTGGCAGTTGTCTTTGCGCGTGTTAGAAAACTCGCAGACATTCCGAAGAGAGGGAAGGAAACGTTACCAACATCACAACAGGCTGCCGCTGTCACGGAAATCAAAAAGTTAGGCGGCAAGGTCGAGCTCAACGAATCAAGTGAGGTGATTCAAGTCATTCTCAGTCAAACGCAGGTCACGGATGCCGGTCTGGTACATCTGAAAGGCTTGAACAGCCTGATTAGCCTGGGCCTCAACGACACGCAGATCACGGATGCCGGGCTGGAACATTTGAAAGGCCTCACCAGTCTGAATCGCCTGTACCTCTGCGGCACGCAGGTCACAGATGAGGGATTGGTGCACCTAAACGGCCTCACCAGTTTGAATGACCTACACCTCCGCAGCACGCAGATCACGGATGCCGGGCTATCAGAACTCAAGGCAGCTCTTCCCAAATGTAGGATAATAAAATACCACTTCTTAGATGGCAGGCATCACTATTAAAAAAACAAACCACTCCAGATTCATGCATCCGTCAGCCTATTTGCGTGAGACCTGGAGTGGTCCAAGCCGTAAACCGATGGTGCCCTGCCATCGGTTGTCATGTTAGCAAACTTTTATTTGTCGGTGAAACTTCGTGCGAACCAAACGCACAATCTCGTCATGTTCATCAAATAAGGTGTTACACTTCGGGCAGTGAACCATCTGACACTCTGTATCACGCTTAACAACCGCTACGCTTCGACAGCTTTTACAACGATAATGTTTGGATTCTTTAATCATTGAGTTGTTTCTCTGTTATCTATGAAATCAGAATAGATGAATCTCATTTCCTATTTGAATTGAGCCTGAACTGATGCAGCCCTCTATAGGTATAAGCGAGAGACAGTACTGGCTGCGGACAGTATTTCTGAATATAAATTGAACCTAGAGAATTCTGACAAAACCAGGACTTTGCAGTACTCTCAATCCCTTCGCCAACTCTGCCGATTTTCCATAAAACTTCACCTGTCCTACTAAAACCGCACCCTTTTGTTGTTTATTCCTTTCTATCGTAGCAACTCTTTAGGGAATCATAAATTTAGTCAATGGTTTTAATTTTTTAGGAGAAAATCGTGAATTACTTGATATGATTGCACGATCTTTCAAGTTCGATTCCCCGTGTTTTACAGACTCAAACGCATAATGGCGGTGGGGGCTCAGGAAGAATTGGTTTTGTGCGCAAAAGAGACGCGGTCGCTACTCGCGGATGCGCTTGTGCCCCCGAATTTAAATAACCTGCAAGATTAAGTTGAACCAAGGACAAAAATAAAAGCTGAGCAGATACAAATTGCAATGATGAATGCATCACGTTCGAGGTAGTAACCAGTTCGATGCTCATTCATATAATTACTGATAAAGACATCGTATCTTGATAATGTATGAATAACCCTGCTTTGATAGGAAAATAAAAACCTAATCAGGCAGTTGGATTTCTATCGTTAATGGAAATAATCATAAAGACGACCTGCCAAACACCTATTGGCACGAATCGATCTAACTGCACCTATTTCTAGTCCCTGTAAATAGTGCAGTCATTGGGGAGTTCATCGTTGTTCATGTAATTGAGGACGATCAATCAGTACTGCCCTAGTTGATTGATCTGTCGAAGTCAGCATACGACTTCCTCCCAAACTCAGAAGCAGACGCTTCGTTTAAGAGTGCGTTGCGTCTGCTTTTTTTTATATTTACTGAAATGAGAGATCGTTTGATTAATAGATAACTATGAGAGAGTGATTCACTTCAATCAAAGCTGCCTGTTCTGTATTGTAAGAGTCAGGCAGATCTTTGAATGAAAGCAAACCCTTTTCTTCACACGCTCATGAGCCGGTTTGTGTGAATCCTCGGTGAATTAAAACCGCGAACCACTGATGCCCCTCCAGCGGTTGCGGAGTCGGTAACGATGGGATTGTTATTCTCTGGGTAGAACAATCGAGCAGTCGTTACCTCTAGATGACAATAGCTTTTCGTGATCGTCGCTTTGACTAAGATTGAAAGTCGGTCTGGTGTCCACTGGCGGTTCCCCAAATCCCATCTACGCTGAAGTCGATCCAAGCATCTAACTTTCCAGCAGCATCTTGCATGTTGACTGTAACACTAGCATCCAACACGCCGACTTGAACTTTACCAAACGTCACTGAATCGATATCCGCAGCATCAGGTGGTGGAATTAAGTTGTTTTTATTAGCAGTGTTCAGCATGCCAGCAATGAACATAGCTCCTGATACTAAATTCAATACCAGTGAAACAATCAAAACGATTTTAATGATTAACGGAACTTGAGATATATTAAAGTTCAGCCATGACGTATTATCCGGTACAAGATCTAACGATGCCACCTTGTCTGGCTGGGTTTCTGAGTCAAAGCTGACCGAAGTATCGAACTCGGACTTTGTGTCTGGGGTCTTGGGTGAAACCGTACCGATTGATTCTTCATACGAACCAATCTCATCCTGGATAGATTCTAGTGCTGCAATCAACTCGCCAGCCGTTTGATAGCGTGCTTCTGGCAGCTTGGCCATTAATTTCTGGAAGATACGATTCAGTTGAGGGTGAACATCTTGGCGGGCTTGCGTTAAATCTGGCGGTGTTTGCTCCCGGTGACCTAGCATCTTAACCATAATGGTTTCACCCTCGAACGGTGGTTTGCCAGTCAATAAATAATGGAGCGTACATCCCAGGCTATAGAGATCGGCCCTACGGTCGGCGGTCTTTGTATCGATGGCCTGCTCGGGCGGCATGTAGTCAACCGTACCCATGACAGAGCCAGCTTGCGTTAGCTCAAACTGTCTGGCATCAGGATCCTCAACCCTAGCTAGGCCCAAATCGAGAATCTTGACACAGCCCTCGGTGTCGAGCACTAGGTTACTTGGTTTGATATCGCGATGAATGATTCCTTCGTTATGAGCATATTCCAAGCCGCGTGCGACTTGAATTATGTAATCAACCGCTTCTGACACATTCAATGCACCACTGCATTTGATTTTGTGTCTCAAGTCTTGGCCTTCGATATATTCCATAACCAAGTATTGATAACCGTGCGTTTCATCCGAATCATACGTCTCAACGATATTTGGATGAGATAACCGGGCAGCAGTTTTTGCTTCTCTTAAGAATCGGGTAATCACTGTTTTATTACTAGATCCTCGGACCAATACTTTCAATGCCACGATCCGATCCATACGGTTATGCCGGGCTTGATAAACGGTCCCCATGCCGCCCTCCCCGATCTTATCGAGAATCTGATAATTTCCCAGAGTCAGCCCTTTGGTCTTTCCATGAGCAACAGCACGAACCTGAAACCGAGTTAGCATCTCCATATCAACGAGTGCATTCACCAACCGATAGACATTGGAGATTTCCCTCTGCTCAATCAGTTGCTTGATCTCTTCCGCCTCACACAATTCTGCTTTCTTGAGGTTTTCTAAAAAACCTTCAAGCGTTAAGTTATCGGGTAAGGTCAACGCCTGCGTCAAAACGTTTTTGGATGGGAGATCGAGACCATTTGGAACAGGCTGTGGTGTATGGTGTACCCAATCGGTTTGAATCATTCCTTGAGTAAGAGTTTCTAACTGCTTCTCTAGTGCGGTATCACCGTTGGCGAGTTCTAGTAAGCTGATAGGCTGACCTGACTGTTTGCGATCTTCCCACTCAATCAACAAATCCATGATGTCATCGTCTAAATTCATCGTTAGATTATCCACCTAAGGCATCCTGATCTAATACGCCTGAAAGTAAGACACGAGCTCGATAGAACCTACGTTGGACTGTTTTATCAGAGACACCTATTAGTTTTGCGGCTTCTTTTTGTGTCGCCGAGGCATACCAGATCAGAGAGAAGACTTCGCGTTCTTCATCTGGTAGTTGGTCAACCGCTTCATGTAATTCCGTCCACTGAGCCAATGTAGCAGGTCCTGAAGCTTGCTCATCGATAGCATCTAAAGAACCACAGGATTCGTGATTGGCCGCATCAGCTTGTGGCCCTAAATGATGACGCACTAAGTCAATTAGAGTCCTGCGGATTTGCAAAGCAGCTAATCCAAAAAACTGACGCGCAGAGGTTGGTTTCACTTCATTCAAACTACCGTGTAACTTAATCACCGCAGTTTGAAACACGTCATCGGTTTGTTCCCATCGTTGTAAATGAGGGTAACCTCGTAACATGTTATGCGTTAATTGCTGCATCCGAATCATAGATAGCTCGATGATTTTTCGATAAGTGTCTTGACTCTCTAGCTCGGAAGAGGCAAGTATTTCATCGATTGTGGTTAATGTACCGGCTTGGTTGTTCATTTTGATGAGGACTATAAAGAGGAGAGAGAAGGCAATCATCCTAGCGACCCTATCCTAGCCGTACGATAAGGTAATAGCAAAGCCTTTCCCCTCTATAGGTAAAAGCGAGTATCAAAGACTACAGCGGACAGTCTTTCTGGAAAATTGTTGAAAAACACCAAATGAGTTGGAAAACCTATCTACTTGTGCCCCTGTAAAGCTGGAACGATCAATTACACATTCAGGAACAAACGCTCCATGTTTATCGATTGACTGATGAAATTGAGTACTGCAAAGCCCTGATTTAATAAGAATCCTCTAGGTTCAAAAAGTTATAAAGAATTAATGTCCGCAGTCAGCACTGCCTCTCGCTCATACCTATAGAGGGGTAAATCGGTTGTGGCTCAATCCAAGTGGGAATTCCCGGTTGATTTAGGAGAAGTAGAAGTAATGTGATTCTGAACACACTCGTTCAGGATAGCAATACTCTCTGGATTAACGGGGTGTTTAGGATCAGTGATAACCCAACACACCTGATACCATTCAACAACTTTTTTGAAAGAACAACTATGGACATGAAGACTCTATCAATCGTTTGTTTCGTTGCTGCTGCTATCTCCTTGTGCGTAGCGACAGAACGCTACAACAATAACGTCAGAGCAGTTAAAGTCGCTCAACAGATGATCGATGCACAAGCTGCTCGGGTAAAGCAAATGGGGATGCGAATGCCAAGCATGCCCGGAATGCCACCGGAACTGACTGGTCAACGCAGGTTGAAAGCATCCATGCCTACGAGTTCAATGTACGCAATTGCATTCGCAGTTATCGCAGGAATTGGTGGCGTTGTCTGCATTTCGACGCCCAACACCCCAAAACCCACGTATTCAAAACGACGCCGGGCTTCGGCGAGTATTAATCTTCCTGACCAAGTTCCTGGGATGGAAAACGCGGACAACGATGATGCGTGACCTTGTTTCCCGCCCACCGCCACTCCGGTATAGATTCTCCAATCCAGCGGATAACCACCACATGCACCGAAGTGGCGGAGCACTCTGTTTGGGTGCAGGAGCAGCACGACGAAGAAGCAAAGAGAAACAACAAAAAGAAGGTTTTTTTGGTCGACACAAGTGAAGTCTTATGTAAAAACGGCAAGAGTTGGCAAAGGGAGTGAATACTGCAAAACCCTGATCTTGTAAGAATTCTCTGGGTTCAGATAAATATTAAGAATTAATGTCCGCAGTCAGTACTGATTCACGCTCATACCTATACAGGGGTGAATCGGTTCTGGCTCAATCCAAATGGGAACTGCTGGATAAGCTTCACTGATCCGTAATAGTGCGGTAATTGGTTATTGTATTTACGATTTGATACCTATTATAAGGCAAAAAATATTATGAAACCATTTGAACTCTTTGGCGTGGTTATACGAACAATTGGATTATTCTTTTTAATGGCTGCGATCACGCAGTCTTTTATGGCTCTCCTTACTTCTCTTATTGGGGGCCGTGGAATAGCGTTTACTGCAATGATTTATATAGTACCATCCCTTTTAATTGCTCTCTGGTGCCTTCTCGGCGCACCACCAATTGTATCAATTGCCTATGGATCTGACGGTCAAGATCAGAGCCTCGACCACAGCCTCGAACGGGATGCGATGGAGGCAATGACTTTGTTAAAGGCAGGCAAGATTGAGCAAGCCAAAGCAATAGCAAACAAAAAAAACTTTAGCTCATAACCTGCGGATGCAGACCCTTCCATTTCGCATTTGCTCTAGTTTCATTTTTGTCATTGGTTCAACTTGTTAATCAATTCCTGCTCCTCACCACCCTACTCGTTTTTTGTTGTATCTACCCGAATACTGTCATGCATTTTATGCTTCACTGATCCGTACTAGACCGTAATAGTGCGGTATTTGGTTATTGTAATTTTTCGGTTTGATATCTGTTAGCCCTCTAAACGGAATGAATACATGAATAGCAAACTAAAAACCTTATCCATACTTTATTTTGTATTTGCGGGATTATCATTATTAATGCTTCTCTTTTTGGTTCTCCATTACTTTGCATTTAGCAGTATGATGAATATGGATTTACCTGTTCAGAAAGGTCAACCAGCCCCTCGACAAATGCTTGATCAGGTTATGGGGCCAATGAAGTACATGTATTTATTAATGGGTTTTGTGGGTTCATTATTCACTGTTTCTTGTTTAACCACTGGTTTTTGTTTCCTTAGTAAAAAACGTCATACCTTGGCTATTGTTGGAGCAGGCATATCCTGTCTTTCCATTCCTCTAGGCACAGCACTTGGTGTCTGGGCACTCCTGGTCCTCCTTGACGAAAACGTAAAGGCTGAATTTAAATAAATCATATTCTCAATTCGACTTTGCTCTAACATAGCGCTGCAACGGACCCC
>NVWB01000128.1 GCA_002733575.1 Blastopirellula sp.
TTTGTTGGTGTGACGCTGGGTTTAACAGCGGTCAGTTGCATATGGGCCCCGGATTGGGAAATAGCCACGGAGCGTCTCTCGAAGCTGGTGCTCTTTCTTCCACTGGGCGTGGCGCTGCTGCTTCTGGCTGGCAGGTAATTTCCTGTGATGGTCATGATAATGAGGCGGTGGCCGCGGCAATTCTGGAAGCTCGCACAGATACGAGCCGCCCAACCTTGATTGATTGCAGAACAATTATTGGATTTGGCGCACCAAATAAACAGGGCACAGCAGCAACTCACGGCGCTCCTCTGGGCGAAAGTGAAATTGAACAAGCACGGAAAAAATTGAATTGGCCTCATGCCGCATTTGATATTCCACAAGCTATATATGATGCTTGGCATAGCATTGCAGAGCGCGGGAAAAATTCCCGAAAAGTCTGGGAAGAGCGCGCTGCCATACATAAGGATCTGCATGATTTCAACGCCTCAATAGATGGTACTACCCGTGAAAAGCTCGTTGATGCTTTAACCCAATTTCGTACGGAACTTGTAAAAACAGCGCCAAAAGTTGCCACGCGAAAAGCTTCGCAAATGGCCTTGGAGGTCATTAACAAAACAGTTGTAAATACAATTGGTGGATCAGCAGATCTTACGGGTTCCAACCTCACAAAAACCGAAGGCATGGGAATTGTCGCAAAAGATAATTTCGACGGCAGGTACATTCATTATGGTGTACGCGAACACGCTATGGCAGCGGTGATGAACGGACTTGTACTCCATGGTGGATTTATCCCTTACGGCGGTACATTCTTGGCTTTTGCTGACTATTGCCGCGGAGCAATTCGTCTGTCTGCAATCATGGGAATTCCTGTAGTTTATGTAATGACTCACGACTCGATCGGTTTGGGAGAAGACGGGCCAACTCACCAACCGGTGGAACAAGTCGCCAGCTTGCGAGCAATACCAAACCTCAATGTGTTTCGCCCTGCTGATGCTGTGGAAACGGCAGAAGCCTGGGAACTGGCGATAATGGCAGATGCAACGCCATCCATTTTATGTCTGTCCCGACAGGGATTGCCAACTGTTCGCACCAAAGCGACAAAAGAAAATATGACTGCCCGTGGTGCATATGTCCTGCGCGATACATCTGAAGTACGTGACATCACAATAATCGCGACAGGTTCGGAAATCGAAATAGCTCTTCTTGCCGCAGATCAGCTATCCGAAAAAGGCATCCATGCTGCCGTGGTTTCAATACCTTGTTTTGAACTGTTTGAAAAACAGGATGTCGCATATCGCGCTTCCGTTCTTGGATCAGTTCCGCGTCTGGGTATTGAAGCGTTGATAAAACAGGGATGGGGAGAATTGTTGGGAGACAATAGCACCTTTGTCGGAATGACAGGGTTTGGAGCCTCTGCGCCAGCAGGCGAATTATTCAAAAAATTTGGAATAACGGTAGAGGCCGCCGTGCAAGCAGCTCAAATACTGCTTAAAAAACAATAGGGTAAAAGAGAATGACAATTTGTGTTGCAATAAACGGCTTCGGCCGTATCGGGAGAAATGTGCTTCGAAGTATCATAGAGTCGGGCCGAACTGATATTGAAGTCGTTGCGATTAATGACCTCGGATCGGTGGATATGAATGCGCATTTGTTACAGTTTGACAGTGTGCACGGACGTTTCCCCGCCACTGTTACAGTTGATAAAAATACAATTGATGTCGGCCGCGGTCCTATAAAAGTCACGGCGGAAAGGGACCCCACCAAGTTGCCATGGGGCAATGTTGATGTTGCGCTGGAATGCACGGGTATTTTTACCTCACGTGACAAAGCTGCATTGTTGTTGGAGAGCGGTGCCAAGAGAGTGTTGATTTCTGCATCGGGCGCCGGTGCTGACAAGACAATCGTTTACGGTGTTAATCATGATGTGCTGAGCGCCGACGACAAGATCGTCTCAAACGCATCCTGCACCACCAATTGCCTTTCTCCAGTGGTTAAGGTCCTGAATGACACAATAGGGATTGAACGTGGTTTTATGACTACAATCCATTCTTATACGGGCGATCAGCCGACATTGGACACGATGCATCAGGATTTTTGTCGTGCCCGCGCAGCTGCCCAGTCAATGATCCCTACCTCTACAGGTGCAGCCAAAGCAGTTGGTTTGGTGTTACCTGAACTCAATGGCAGACTGGATGGTGTAGCGATCCGGGTTCCTACGCCCAATGTGTCAGTTGTGGATTTAAAGTTTGACGCCATTAGGGATACTTCGGTCGAAGAAATAAACGATGCATTACGCGCTGCGGCTGATGGCCCCCTGAAAGGGGTGCTCGGATATACTGACCGTCCCAATGTTTCTATTGATTTTAATCACGATCCTCATTCTTCGATTTTGCATACCGACCAAACCCGGGTGATGGATCGACGGTCAGCCCGTGTTCTTGCCTGGTACGATAATGAATGGGGATTTTCAAACCGTATGGCTGACACAGCAGTTGCTATGGGGGCCTTGCTTTGAACTCATTTCAAACCATGAATGTCGAGATTTCTGCCGGTAATCGTCTGGTTATCCGGGCAGACCTAAATGTACCGGTTCAGGATCGAAAAATATCTGATACCACACGCATTGATCGATTTGCCCGAGGCATCAAACCCTTTTTATCTTCGGGTGCGAAAATCACGGTGCTGTCCCATTTTGGTCGCCCACGTGGGCAGCGGAACATGGAATTAAGCATCGCTCCGGTCTTGTCAGCATTGAAATCTGCGTTAGGTCAAGATGTACAGTTTGCCAAGGATTGCATTGGTGAAAATGCCATCTCTACCTCTCAGGCGCTGGGGGCTGGTGAAGTGCTGTTGTGCGAAAACGTGCGGTTTCATGCTGGCGAAGAGGCAAATGATACGGGTTTTGCAAAGGAGCTGGCACTGCTCGGCGACCTTTATGTCAATGATGCCTTTTCAGCTGCGCACCGGGCTCATGCTTCAACTGCGGCAATTGCAGAGTTGCTACCCGCTTATGCCGGCCCGCTTATGGCTGAAGAGATCAACGCCTTAAGCCTTGCCCTTGAAATTCCCAAAAGCCCGGTGATTGCAGTTGTGGGAGGTGCCAAGGTATCCAGTAAGATCGCTGTCCTTAAAAACCTTGTTTGCAAGGTTGATTCAGTGATCGTAGGTGGTGGGATGGCCAATACATTCATGCTGGCCGATGGATATCCCATTGGTAAATCACTGGCTGAACCAGATCAGGTGGAAACCGTTCACGAAATCCGTGATCTCGCAAAAAAGGCCAACTGCCGGATATTGTCGCCCATTGATATCGTTTGTGCTTTCAAGTTTATGGCTCATGCGCCTAGCCGAACATTCGGCTTAGACAAATACCCCAAAAACGCGATGATTTTTGATGCTGGAGTAAACTCTATTGAAGCTTTTAGCAGAGAATTCGCTGCGGCAAAAACTATTCTCTGGAATGGTCCATTGGGGGTTTTTGAGATGGAACCATTTGATATGGCTACCGTCGCATTAGCGCGCAAAGCAGCTGAATTAACCCGTGCCGGATCGTTGACATCTATTGCCGGCGGCGGGGACACCGTGGCCGCTTTAAATCTGGCTGGTGTTGCGGATGATTTTACTTATGTCTCCACAGCTGGTGGTGCGTTTTTGGAGTGGCTGGAAGGTAAAGAATTGCCGGCCATTACCTCTTTACGCCGTGCAGCAGAAAAATATGAAAAAGGAAATATTCAATGGCATTAATAACCTTACGCCAATTACTGGATCATGCTGCCGAGAACTCATACGGCGTGCCAGCTTATAATATCAATAATATGGAGCAGGGGTTAGCGATCATGAGGGCGGCACAAAAGTGCGACGCCCCGGTGGTTATGCAAGCCAGCCGTGGCGCGCGCTCTTATGCTGGAGATATTATGTTGCGCCACATGATAGAGGCGCTTGCCGAAATGTATCCCGGAATTCCCATTTGCATGCATCAAGATCATGGCAATAGTGAAACAACCTGTATGTCCGCGATACGACATGGTTTCACATCGGTCATGATGGATGGCAGCCTTGAAGTCGATATGAAGACGCCGACCTCTTATGACTATAATGTTGAGATAACAAAGCAGGTAGCGCTTATGGCCCATTGGGTTGGGGCGTCGGTTGAAGGTGAGCTGGGAGTGCTCGGGTCGCTTGAAACCGGTGAAGCGGAAGCCGAAGACGGATCAGGGGCCGAGGGTAAATTATCCATAGAGCAACTTTTGACTGACCCGGAACAGGCTGTTGATTTTGTGCGGAAAACTAAGGTCGATGCATTGGCGATCGCCTGCGGCACCTCCCACGGAGCTTATAAATTTAGCCGCAAACCTGATGGCGATATTTTGGCAATGGCGACCATTGAAGCCATTCATAAGAAGCTGCCTGGAACCCATCTTGTTATGCACGGTTCCTCATCGGTTCCGCAAGAATTGCAGGACATCATCAACGAATTTGGTGGTGACATGCCGCAAACATATGGCGTTCCAATTGAAGAAATTGAACGGGGAATCAAGAACGGTGTCCGCAAGGTCAATATCGATACGGATTGCCGAATGGCGATGACTGGAGCGTTCAGAAAAGTTGCCGCGACCAACCCTCAGCAATTCGACCCCCGTAAGTTTTTAATTCCCGCCATGGATGCCATGGAATCGCTTTGTCTCGACAGGTTTGAACGTTTCGGAACGGCGGGGAAGGCATCATCCATCAAGGTAATCCACATGGATGACATGGCCAAACGTTACGCTGGCGGAGCGCTTGATCAGCTCGCCAGCTAATTTAAACACAAAGGAGAATTATTATGGACCAGTCAAATCGTTACGCAGACCTTTCATTGTCTGAAGAAAAACTAATGGCAGATGAAGGTCATGTACTTGTAGCCTACATCATGAAACCTAAAAAGGGTTTCGGCGGATATCTTGAAACTGCTGCGCACTTTGCTGCGGAAAGTTCTACCGGAACCAATGTAGAAGTATCTACCACTGATGATTTCACCAGGGGAGTAGACGCAATAGTCTATGAAATTGATGAAGCAGCCAATTTGATGAAAATTGCCTACCCTGTAGAATTGTTTGACCGCAATATCATCGATGGGCGTGCCATGTTGTGCTCTTTTTTGACCCTTGCCATTGGAAACAATCAGGGCATGGGTGATGTGGAGCATGCCAAAATACATGATTTTTGGGTGCCATCACCATTTCTGCGTTTGTTTGATGGGCCCAGTACCACAATCAGTGATTTATGGCGTGTTCTGCGCCGTCCTGTAATTGACGGCGGCTTTATCGTTGGCACTATTATCAAACCAAAACTTGGCTTGCGTCCGCAACCTTTTGCCAGTGCGTGTTACGATTTTTGGCTGGGTGGTGATTTCATTAAGAATGATGAACCTCAAGGTAATCAGCTATTTGCGCCCTTGAAAGAAACCATTCCTCTGGTCGCTGATGCTATGAAACGCGCGCAGGATGAAACAGGGGAGGCCAAACTATTTTCTGCCAATATAACGGCAGATGACCATTATGAGATGTTGGCACGTGGCGAATTCATTTTGGAGACGTTCGGTGAGAATGCCGATCACGTAGCATTCCTTGTCGATGGTTACGTCACAGGTCCGGCAGCAATTACGACTGCGCGCCGTAGCTTTCCAAAACAGTATCTACACTATCATCGCGCTGGCCATGGCGCTGTGACTAGCCCAAGCTCGATGCGCGGGTATACAGCTTTTGTGCTGAGCAAAATGGCCCGTTTGCAAGGGGCTAGTGGTATCCACACCGGTACAATGGGGTTCGGCAAAATGGAAGGCGAAGCCGCCGATAAACTGATGGCATATATGATCATGGACGATAGTGCTGACGGGCCATACTTCCATCAGGAATGGGAGGGTATGGGGTGCACCACACCCATTATTTCCGGTGGCATGAATGCAATTCGGATGCCGGGGTTTTTTGAAAATCTGGGAAATTCAAATCTGATTTTGACTGCCGGTGGCGGAGCGTTTGGCCATATCGATGGTGCGCCAGCTGGTGCACGTTCATTACGACAGGCTGAGCAATGCTGGAAAGAAGGAGCAGACCCGATTGAATTTGCCAAGGACCACTATGAGTTCGCACGGGCATTTGAAAGTTTTCCGGGCGACGCTGATCAAATTTTTCCGGGTTGGCGCCGTGCTCTCGGCATTAACTAAATCCTTTTGCGCTTCTCGAGTAGAGGCGCAAAATCATCTTTGCTAAGGGGAGTGTCATGGACCGTTCTATTAAAATTGCGCCTTCAATTTTGGCAGCAGATTTTGCCAATTTTGGGCAGGAAATTCAAACGATCGAAGCGCAAGGGTGCGATTGGGTTCATGTGGATGTGATGGATGGACATTTTGTCCCCAATATCACATTCGGGCCGGATACGTGCAAAGCCATTCGGCCCCATATAAAAACCGTTATGGACGTGCATTTGATGATCGCTCCCACCGATGCATATCTGAAAGATTTCGTAGATGCGGGCTCGGACTTTCTCACCATTCATGTTGAAGCTGGCCCGCATCTTCATCGCTCATTGCAGTATATACGCGATTTGGGGTGCAACCCCGGTATTGCTCTCAATCCTTCTACTCCAGCGTCCTCAATTGAATACGTCTTGGATCTTGTTGATTTGGTGTGTGTGATGACGGTTAATCCCGGGTTTGGTGGGCAGAAATTCATTCACAGCCAAATTGGCAAAGTTGAAACAATTCGGGAAATGATCGGTGGGCGAGATATTCATATTGAGATTGATGGAGGTATTACTCCAGAAACGGGCCCATTGATGGCTGCTGCCGGAGCAGATGTGCTGGTGGCCGGTTCAGCGGTGTTCAAGGGGGGAAGTGTGAACAATTCCAATCCCTATGGTGTAAATATTCGTGCCGTTCGCGATGCTTCAGAAGCGGCGCGTAAACTATGAAACCAGTAATCTTTGATCTTGATGGAACGCTGATAGACAGTGCGCCGGATCTACATGCAGCTGCCAATAAAGTGTTGGCAACGTTTGATGCGCGCGCCTTGCCAATGGAATTAGTTGTTTCATTTATCGGGAATGGTGTTCACAAATTGGTCGAACGTTGCCTGCTTGCCAGTAAATTACCTGTAACAAGTGATGCCGTTGAGATGTTTATGGCGTTTTATGAAGCTGATTCATTTACCCTGACGCGCCCTTATGAAGGTATTTTAGAATGCCTGCAGACGTTGCATTATCGCGGCATGAAGATTGGGGTGTGTACCAACAAGCCGGTGGGGCCTGCACGCACTATCCTTGATGGGCTGAAGATGTTGCCGTATTTTGATGCGGTTATAGGCGGAGATAGCTGCTCAACAATGAAACCAGATCCTGCCCCTTTGCTTCTCTGCGCTGAGGAACTGGGTGGTATCGATCCAATTTACGTTGGAGATAGCGAAACAGATGCCGCTACGGCAACAAATGCTGATGTGACCTTTGCTCTGTTCTCTGGAGGCTATCGAAAATCACCAACAGACAATATTGATTATGATTTTCTGTTTGAGGATTTCACAAAACTCACGGAATTTGCGATAAAGTCATGAATATAAAAGCCCTAATATTTGACGTGGATGGCACATTGGCTGAGACCGAGGAGGCGCACCGAGAAGCCTTTAACGATACGTTCAAAGTCAATGGAATGGACTGGTGCTGGGATGTTCCAACTTACAAAGAACTGCTGAAAACTACCGGTGGTAAAGAGCGCATGCTTGAATATCAACGCGTCTATAGACCAGGCAACGTGCAGTTGAAATTTAAACAAATCGCCAAATTGCACATACAAAAAACCAAACTATATGGTGATTTAATCGCCAAAGGTGCGGTGAATCTTCGTGCTGGGATTTCTGATCTGATTAACGATGCAAAGGCAAATGGAATTCGATTGGCCGTCGCCACAACCACAAATAGACCGAACGTAGATTGCTTGAGCTTAGTCTGCTTCGACAGACCTGCCACAGATGTTTTCGAGGTGATTGCTGCTGGTGATGAAGTGCAAAACAAAAAACCAGCGCCAGATGTGTTTAATCTGGCTGTGGAAAGATTGAGATTAGAGCCATCTGAATGTGTTGGGCTGGAAGATTCCAGAAATGGTTTACTATCGTGCATAGACGCAGGCATTCTCTGCGTAGTATCACCGGGTGTTTACACTCGAGGGTCTGATTTCAGCGAGGCACGCGCGACCATTAATTGTTTCAGTGAGGTAGACACAATAGAGAAGTTGAAGGCAGCATTAGGTCCTAAAAATTAAAGGAATTATGTTTCCTTATATATCAGTTGCAATCGAGTAAACGTATAAGTTTGCGGCGTTGTTGCATGGATCCAACGATGATCGCCGCCCGCCCTTACCCATAATTTAGGCTACGAGATTTGTTCGAACACGGGTCGGCCGAGTTCGGTCATTTTGTTGAGAATGGTGACACCTATTTTGGCCTCCGTCCGCTGGTTTTCGAAACACCGCGCCGTCAGTTTTGGACCGATGACCGTCTTCCAGCGCCCAACCTGAGTTTCAATTCTGCTGCTGATTGTACCCACTGCTGGATTGCCAAGCCATACGACCACGGTCTTGTATCTCAGCAATGTGTCTGTCACGAAATGAAAAATCAGATGCGGATGGCGGGCTTGAGGTCGCATTTCGTGGTGGCGGGATGATGACTTCGACCGTCTCACCAAATCGCGCCTTGAGCAGGTCGCTCGTTGGCGCACCATCATAAGCACCGTCCGCTAGAAATCGACTGACCGGTTCATTGACCTGGTCCAAAAGCCCTGCCAATGCTGTTGTATCGCCAACCTTTTCCAAGGTTAAGTCGGCGCAAATAATTTCGCCGGTTGCAAGGTCCAAACCAAGGTGCAATTTGCGCCATGTCTTGCGTCTGGCCTTTATGTTATGCTTCCTCTGCAACCATTCACCCTTGCCGAATATCTTCAAGCTGGTGCTATCCATTGCCTGGCAGGCGATGAATATCGCCGAGAAGGGACAGCCAAATGAACCGGACCAGTTCTCTGGATTTTGGATATTTCTGGCAAACTTAGACCACGCCCACGGCGTGACTGGGTCGAAAAATCTGGAACGAGAACATTCAGCTGCATGAGCTTTGATATACTGCGCATCAGCCCTTGCGTTTGGCGCAGCGGAAGACTGTAAACTATGCCTAACGTCAGGCACAACGTGATCGCCAGATCTGTATATCGATGCTGGCCGCCGCGCGACCCGCGCCGTGGTGCAGCCCAGTGCTTTCCCGCATCAGCCGTGATCCAGATCGTCAAATCACCGCGATTGCGCAGGCTTTCATTATACATTCTCCAATTCGTCACTCGATATTGCTTCTTTGCAAATTTATGGCGATGGTGGGCATTGAACTTATGCGGCATTAAGCGGTTCCATGGGCGTGGCAAAAGCGCTTGTTAACACTTGCCAACCGATCCGTGCAACAACGCCAGAAGCAACGCATGTCAGAATCAGAACCAATCTTATTCGGGATAATATCCGATTAATACCAATCCCACAAATTACTGACCGACATGTGCCCAGTCTCTCAACCCGATTGATTTGATGGTTTCTGGTTGTGCGATGAGTTTGTTCCATGCAAC